>JBAVBF010000790.1:0-7628 GCA_049586115.1 Thermoanaerobaculia bacterium
CCATCCGCACCGTTCGCGAGGGACCGTCCGGCCACACGATCGACGACGGATTGAAAATCTCGTCGACATATTTGTAGAAACCGCGCTTCTGCGGCGCGCCGGCGACGAAGACCACTTCTTCCTTCGCCCGCGTTACCGCCACGTAGAAAAGCCGGCGCGTCTCGGCCTCCTCGCGTTGCGCGCCGATGTCCTTCAGCGACTTTGCACCGGACCGCGTGTCGCTCGCCGACAGCGTCTCCACTTGTCCGGTCAGCACGAGGCTTCGCGGCTCGTCGACGAGAAAAATGTTCGGCGGCGGCGATGGAAATTCGAGGTCGGGGAGGATGACGGTGTCGAATTCGAGCCCCTTCGCGGTGTGTACGGTGAGGATGCGAATGGCGTCATCGGTGTCGTCGGCTAGCGATGGCTCCATCTCGTCGGGCTGCGCGCGTCGCCGTGAAATCTCGCTGACGAATTGGCGCACCGACCCTCCGACGCGCTGGTCGTACGCGAAGGCGATCGCGCGAACGTGTTCGAGATGGCGCAGCGAACGTTTTCCGTCCGCCGAGGCTGCGTAGAGAGTCTCGATTCCGCAGGTGCGGATCACGAGGTCGATCAATTGCGCCACGGTCAGATGACGCGACGCCGACCGCAGCGATTCGAGCACCGAGGTGAATTGCTGGTACGCCTCGTTGCCGAGCGCGATCTCGAAATCCGTCAGCGCAAAATACGGCGATCGCGCCGCGGAAGCCTCGGCGCCGCGATCGAAGGGAAAAGCGATGGCGCGCAGCACGGCCAGCAGATCGACGGGAGCAGGACGATCGAGAAACAGCCGCGTGGCCGGCAGAACGTAGCGGATGCCGCGGCGGTCGAAGACGTCGAGATAGTCGTCGAGCTTGCCCGTGCGGCGAAGCAGCAGCGCGTACTTGCGAAGATCTCCTCCGCGTTGCTGAATCCACGCCGCAATCGCCTCGGCCTCGGCGACGAAGCGATCCTCGCGGTCGCCGCCGGCCGGCGCGTCGAGAAAAGTGACCGAGGCATCCCGTTGCGCGTCCGCTCGTGCCGCCGTCAGATGATGGTAGACGGGGCGAAAAACGTTCGGGTCTGCCTCGGTCTCGGGAAAGATGTACGCGAAGATCGCATTGATCGACGCGAGCAGTTGCGGTGTGCTGCGAAACTGCATCTCCAGTTTGCGATGCTCCGCACCGGCGGCGAGCAGGCCGCGCGTGAAGGCGCCGTAGGTTTCGAGATCGGCGCGCCGGAAGCCGTAGATCGATTGCTTCGGATCGCCGACGATGACCGTGCGGCCATCGATCACCGCGCCGTCGCTGTTGCGTGCGAGCAGGTCGATGATGTTCGCCTGCACGCGGTCCGTGTCCTGAAACTCATCGACGAAGATGTAGTCGAACTGTTCGCGCGCGCGGCGCAGCACGGCCGGATCGCCGAGCACGCTCTGCGTTCGCAGCAGAAGATCGTCGAAGTCGACGACGCCGCGTTTCCGCTTTTCTTCTTCGAGAAATGCCGCGAACCGGCGCGTGAGCGCGAGCAGCGAAACGGCCGCGCGATGCGAGGAAAGTTGGTCGTAGACCGAGTGGCTTTTCTTGTCCGAGGCGCGCAGCACGCGCAGCGGCTGCTTGTATTGCTCGTTCACTTTTCCGCGCGGCAGATCGGTCGTGCGAATTTCATTCGCGATCGGCCGCAGATACTCCAGCCACGTTTCGATCGTGCTTCCGCGCGGCGGCGGACGGTGTTCGCGAAGGTAGTCGCAAATGCCGGGAACGGAATCGCAGCCGCGCAGTTTCTCGATCGCGATCAGCAATTCATGCTCGATGAGATCGAGCGCGCCGAGGTCGTAGGTGTCGTCGAGCAGGAGATCGCGGCGGTCGAGCATCGGCAGGATGATGTTGCGGACCAGGAAGAGATAGCCGACATGTTCGAGCAGCACTTCCCAATCGCGCTTCGCCTCGGCGGTCGGATGCAGGCGCGTTTCGTGGTCGACCCACGCGTCGTACAGCTCGCCGTAAAGCAGCGCGCGCTCGAAGCCTTCGATGATCGTGAATTGCGGATCGAGTCCGGCCTCGATCGGAAACTGGCGCAGAAGGTTCTGGCAAAACGAATGAATCGTCTGCGATCGCAGCGACTCGATGCGCCCGAGCTGTGCGATGCAAGCGCGGTGATACGCGTCGCGCTGGCCGTTTGGAACTTCGAACAGCGGCGTGTCGGAACCGATCGGCCACGAAACGCTTTCGCCGGACTCGAAACGCAAGGCGAGCTCGGTAAGCGCCTGATGAATACGATCGGCGATTTCGCCCGCCGCTTTTTCCGTGAAGGTGACGAGGACGATTCGCTCCGGCCACAGCGCTTCGTCGCCGAGCAACAGCCGCAACACCTCGGCGACGATCGCGGTGGTTTTGCCGGTGCCGGCCCCGGCTTCGATGACGATGTTGCGGCGGCGCGGTCTGTCGAATGCGAATGCCGACTGGACGGCCACCACGCTCAATCGGCGCCTCCGCCGAGGAGCGTGCGCGGCTCGTTGTGGCGCGTGATCAGATACTTCTCGGCGAAGTCGTGCTTCGTACGGCAGGAGTGATTCACGGGGCAGTACTTGCACGCGTTGAAGTCGGCGTCGTCGTCAGCCGGAAAGGCGGGAAAGATGCCGTCGATGATCGACGAGACGAACAGATTCAGCGTCTCGCGCAGCTCCGCTTCTTTCTCGCTCAACTCGAACGCAAATCGTGTGGCGTTCGTGTCGCTGGTGACGAGCGGCTTGATCGCACCGCGGACCTGCGCGGCATCGGCGTCGAAAAACTGCGACACGGCCATCGCGTACAGAGCGAGCTGCAACCGCACGCCGCGATCGATTTTCTTGCCGAGGTCTTTGTGGCGCGTGGCCTTGCCGCCTTTGTAGTCGATGATGCGGTAGCCGTCCGCGCCGGCATCGATGCGGTCGATGGTGCCGTCGACGCGCAGGTCGACGCCGTCGGCCACGCCCATCACGAATGGTTCCGGATGATCCGGGACGTTGCTGTAGCGCGTCTTTCCGAAGCGATATTCGAAGTGCTTCGGACGGAAACCGTTCGATTCGAGATCGGCGAGATCGTGCGCGACGAACTCGCGCAGGATTCGTTTGGTGGCGGTGCGCTCGATCGCGCGCATGGTCGGATTGAACGGCGGGATGTTGCTGGCGATCTCGGCGAAGGCGTCGTCGACGAGCGCATCGATGCGGCTGCCGATGACGTCGTCGAGTTGCGGCAGCCTCGCAGCGGCCCGTTCGTAATCATCCTCGGTCAGTGTGCGATAGAGGCGTTCGAGGATGCCGTGATCGAGCTTGCCTTTGTCGCGGGCGTTGAGCTGCAGCTCGTGCTCGGGATCGTCGACGTCGCGCACGCCGAGGATGTGTTTGAAGAAAAACTTCTGCGGACACTCGCCGAAATCTTCGAGCTGGGTAGGAGAGATCGAGGTGATGGCGTTGGCGAGTTTTGCGCGGAGCGTGGCGTCGTCATCTTCGGCGAAGAGGTAGCCGTCGAAGGCGGACTTCGTTCCCATTTTCGCGAGCAACTGAAGCTGGCGGCGTCCTGGGAGCGCGGGCGTCCCACCCGCTGCTGGTTCGCGCCGAGAACCGGCGGGCGAGACGCCCGCGTTCCCAGGAGAGTCGCTGCGCCGGATGAACGCCGCGCCGAAATTCTTGAGCAGCTCCGACTTTCGTTCCGGCTCCTGCGCGATGACGAAATTCCTCAGCAGCGGCGAGGGGCGCAGCGTCTTGCCGAATCCGTCGCCGCCGGCGAATGAGAAGTGGATCGTGTCCGCGCCGTCGAGCAGGAGTTGAAAGAGCATCCGTTCTTCGTCGCGCCCGTCGCCGATCTCGCGAACGTTGAGCCGCTGCCGGTCGTAGTCGGGTAGAAGCGGATCGTCGAGCCGCCGCTGCGGAAAGACATCGTCCTGCATGCGAACGGCGAAGAGATGCGAGAACGAACGCCCGCGGAAGCGCATGACGTCCGAACAGAAAACGAGGTGTCGGGTGTCGGGTGCCGGGTGTCGGATGGTCTCCATCTGCAGCGCGTCGATGATGGTGGCGGCGTCGTAGCGGACATTCCATGGACTCGTGCGGCGGAAGGTCGTCGCAATTTCGTCGATCGCTTCGGCGGCGACGAGATCGAGATCGGTCTCGATGGCAAACGTACTCAGCGCGTTCGCCAGAAAGTCCGCCGTCTCAATCGGGCTCAGCGTTGCCTCGGGCGCGAGCGGTTCGATTTCGGCGAGAACGGCCACGTACGCATCGACGGCCGCATTGCGCGAGATCGGCTCCAGCTCTTTGCTCGTTCCGCCTGCGATTCCGTAGCGGCGCGTAGCCATGTCGATCTCGTCGATGTTGATCGCACGCTTCGACACGAATCCGCCCCGCAGCAGCTCGATGACGTCGCCGCGCGGGAAGCCGTTCTCGCGAAGACGCAACAGCGTGGCGATGGCGCGTCCGAGCCGGTGCGCGACGAGCGGCATTTCGTCGGCCGCCGAAATCGCGAACCCTTCCGCGGCAGCGAAACGATTCAGGAGCGCGACGTCGTACGGATCGAGCGTGCGCGCGACGATGCCGATATCGCTCGCATCGACGCCCGACTCCAGCAACGCGCCGGCCGCGCGGCACGTCTCGCGAAGCTCGATGGTGCGCGCGTCGTACTGCGCGACATCCCATTGCGGCTGCTTCGGGGTGGGACTGCGCGTCTGCTCGCCAAAGCTCACCACAAACGGTTCCGCGAATCGATATGCCTCACCCTCGGCTGCCGGAACGCAGACCGCTTCCAATTTTTCGATCGCGCGTAACGCTTCGATGATGCGCCGCTGCGCGCCGGTCATGTCGTAGAAGCCGGCCACGATCTGCGGTGCGATCGAAACGCGCCCGCTCTCGATGATCGCGGCCGCGCGGCGCAGCAAATCGGCGGGATCGATCGCATGCATCTCGGCAATGAGCCGCTCGTACTCGCGCCAGGCGCGCACGAGCAGTTTCGTCCGCGCCGTGTTGCGTAGCCGCGCTTTGCGCGCACGCGACTCAAAGTCAGCCAACGTTGATCCACCGTCGCGCACGTCGCGCCAGGACCGGTCGATCATCGCCGCAATCCCGCGGCTCTCCATCATCGGGTCGTCGATGCTCCGCACCGCCATGCGCATGGCCAGCCGCCGCTCCGCGTTGTTCGCTTCGCGGGGAAATTCGCCCGCCGCATTGACCACGCGCGCCGCGAACGTTTCGATCGTCTCGATCCGCAGTCCCGCGAAGCCGCCCGGCCTGCGCCGCAAAAGCTCCGCCGCGATCGCATTCGCCACGCCGCCGGAGGCAACCAGCACCTCGATCCCCTCGCCCGAGATCAGGCGTTCAGCAACCTCGGCGGCAATGTCGCGGTATCGGTCCAGATGGAGAAGAGGCATCGACGATTTGGAACGCGCATTATCGCACGCAGTATTTTGCCTGTTCGCGTCGACGAACCAGCACGAGTCACTGCAGTGACAGCAGCACGAGGACGTCGCCTTCACCGTTGGGCAACGATTCGAGGGCCTTGCCGATCAGTGTTCCGGGCCGATGAATCTTCACTCCGCCGAGATCGACAGGCTGGGACTTCATAGCCATTCCCGGCTTCGCACTGGTGACGAGAAGATCGCCTGCTTCAATCGCGCCGCTGCTCGCATCGACATGAACTTTTACCCGGCCGGTAGTGGCGATCATCGCTTTCGAGTCGCTCGACTCGCCGAGGATCACGCCTGGCTTTTCAGACACGACACCGGCCACGCTCGTCGCATACGCGGTTTCAGAGGGCATGACAGTGTTCTTTGCGCCGCGTTGCACGACCACGACCGTGCCCGGCGCCATCTTTGCGGTGGCTGGGACCCATTCGGCTACGTCCTGGTAGGTGGCTCCGATGACCTGCGTGGCGTGAATGGTGCCTGTAACGTCGAGATTGTAATCGGTCGCGTCTCCCCCGATCCCGACATGCCCGAGACTGTCAATGACCACGGCTTGTGGTTTCACAGTATCAGACGCCTTTTTGATGATGAATCGAGAAATGCAGCAGCCGTACGATCTTACCGGGTTGGGGTACTCCCACATCTCGAGACCATTGGCGTAGACACCGGATGTCTGATTCGGCGAACCGGTGACGATGTGCCAGCTGTATTCGCCGTTGGTCGTTCCCGCTGCACGGTTCGACAGGATCAAGCCAGCCGATTCTGAGACTGTGTCATTCGGACTCGATGCAACCCGGATGTAGTGATAGATGTCGAGCGGGTAGCCGATACCGAACGGCACGCTCCCGACTCCGACGTTTCCTGCTTTTTGAGTGATCCCGGGAGCCCAATTTCCCGTCTGATTGTCATAGGCCGTCCAGGATCCGTCGCTGTTCCCGTTCAGCGCCAGTCTCCCGACGCCGGAATTGTTCGCAATGGCCAAACCGGTCGCACCATCTCCCTGGGCAACGATCACTCGGGCGTTTGTTGATGGGGAGGAGATGTTCCCTGTCCAGCCGATCGTGACATTGCCGCCCGGTGTTTGCAGCGCGAGATTCTTGAATACAGAGGTGCCGTAGTCATAACCAAAGATGAGAGCATTGCCGTTGTAATACTTCAAAGCGAGCCCGGCGCCGGCATTGGTGGTGAGCGCGCCAGAATCGCCGGAGACGAATATGGAACCGCCTGCAACCTGCAGCTTCGCGTCGGGTCCCGAAGGAGGCGTAGTCGTTTTCGGACCGGTCCCGATCCCGACGTTGCCGTCGGCGGGAAACGTATTGGTTTGCGCCGTCGCAAAAGGTGCGAGCGATACATACACCAGGATTGCCAGCAACGTTGTTTTGTGGCTCATAAGAGAGATCTCTCCATCGTCTGCTTAGCTATGGATGGTAGCAGTTCGGATCGATTCGCCATGCAGGATATTCGCGACTACCGCCGCCGTTCGCTGCGGCGCGCCGTCTACGTTGCCAGCTGCAACCGCGCGGACGATCGCGCTGCCGACGACGATCGCGTCGCAACGATCTTTTAGCGCTTCGTAATGCTCGTGCTTCGAAATGCCGAAGCCGACGGCGAGCGGCCTCGTGACTTGTGCACGAATTTCGTCCAGGCGTAGGAGCAGTGCAGGATCGAGGTCGCTGCGCGCGCCAGTGACGCCCGTCGTAGAGACGTAATAGACGAAATCGTCGCTGACACGATCGACGGCGGTGATACGGGCGTTGCTCGACGTCGGCGCGAGAAGGAAAATCGATCCCAATCCGCGCGCTTTGAATGCCGGTTTCACTTCTGCCGCGGCCTCGGCGGGTAAGTCGGTGAGCAACACGGAGTCGATGCCCGCATCTTTTGTGTCATCCGCAAATCGCTCGATGCCGTAACGCAGCACGGGATTCAGATACGAAAACGCGATCAGCGGAATCTCGCTCTGCTCGCGGATGGCGCGCGCGATGGTGAAGATGTCGCTGATTTTCGTCCCGTTCTGCAACGCGCGCTGTGCGGCGGCCTGGATGACCGGACCATCCGCGATCGGATCGGAAAACGGAACGCCGAGCTCGATCGCGTCGGCGCCTGCATCTTCGAGCGCGCGGATGATGTCGACGGTCGGGCCATCGCCGCAGGTGACGTAGGCGATCAGGCCGCAGCGATGCTCAGATTTCAAGCGGCGA
>JBAVBF010000791.1:0-4761 GCA_049586115.1 Thermoanaerobaculia bacterium
CATTCGATCGACGAGCGGCCGGAAGCGCTCCGCGTCGACGTCATCGATCGCGGCATCGGAATCGCGGCGGAGAATTTGGCGGTGATCTTCGAGGAGTTCCGCCAGGTCGACGGCACGCTCAACCGCCAGTACGGCGGCACCGGCCTGGGACTGTCGCTCGTCCGCAAGTTCGTGGAGCTGCAAGGCGGCACGCTCACGGTCGCGAGCGAAGTCGGAAAAGGGAGCACGTTCACGTTCACGCTGCCGATCCATTTCGCCGGAACGACGATCCCAAGCCCGATCATCAATGTCGATGGAACGGTGATCCCGCCCGGCGAACGCGTGCTGGTGGTCGAGGACGAAGACGTGGCCTACGCGACGCTCGCCACCTACCTGCAGGCGGCGGCGTACGTTCCGATCCGCGCCCGCAACGCGGACGAGGCGCTCCGGCTGGCGCGCACGATCAAACCTGTGGCCATCACGCTCGACGTCGTGCTGCCCGGCGCGCAAGGGTGGGACGTGCTTCGCGCGCTGAAGGCCGATACCACCACGGCCAGCCTGCCGGTGATCATCGTGTCGATGATCGACAACCGCGAGCTCGGCCTCGCCGTCGGCGCCGACGACTATTTCGTCAAGCCGGTCGACTGGACGCGGTTGATCCGCCGCCTGCGCGAAATCACGGCGCGCACCGCCGCGCCGAAACGGCCGCGTCTTCTCCTTATCGACGATGACGTCAGCATCCACGACATGCTCGAAGCGGAGCTGACGAAGCAGGGCTACCAGATCGAGAAAGCGTTCTCCGGCGCGGAAGGTCTGGAGCGCGCCGCGAGCAGCGCTCCCGACGTGATCATCCTCGACCTGGCCATGCCCGGCATGAGCGGATTCGAAGTGGCCACGCTGCTCAAGCAGAGCGACGCGACCGCGCGCATCCCGATCCTCGCCTTCACGGCGAAGGAACTGACCGCCGCCGACCGCGAGTTGCTGCGCGGCGGTTTCAGCGCGATCGTTTCCAAAGGCACGTCGGCCGGCACGCGGCTGATCCAGGCCATCCATGCGCTCGATGCGCGTCCGAAACAGGATGACCTTCATCCGCAGATGGACGCAGATTTACGCAGATAAAACCGAACCGTCGGCGGCGTAAGAACCGTGGCCCCCAGTTTCAACTGGGGGGCAAAGGGTTGCCTCGAAATTGTGAGCCCGTCTTAACGGGCGAAGGAGACCGCGCACGGAAACCTTTCTTTCGCGCGCTGAAGCGCGCTCACACATCCAACACACCTACTTCCCCACCGGTAAACCGGTGGGCTACGGTTCTTACGCCGGCTACGCCGACGGGCACTGCGATCGCGGCGCCGGAAGCCGCACGCTATGGAGAAATACGGTCCTCAAAGCTGCCCCACCAGAAACTTGCGCGTCTCGGCCGTTGGATACAACACGTTTCCTTTCGCATCGGCGACGCGAAATTCGGCGATGTAGTCGTCGTAGCCGGGATAGTCGGCGCTGAGCCGGTCGTGCATTCCGGGCAGCGAGTCGTCATTGAAATACGCGCCGGCCCGGTCCCGCATTGCGTAGCCGAGGACGATGCCGATGTCTTCGTAGATGAGGATCGACCGCCGGAACTCGTTTCGCTGCGGCCCGATCGGCATGACCTCGGCCACGAACTTCGCGACGGCCAGCGCGCCGTCGAAGCGGCGCGAATCGCTCGTGGCATTGGCATCGTGCAGCGCGGTCAGCACGATGCCGGGAACGATGGCCGGGATGCGCCCCGGCAGCGGCCGTTCGACGCGCGCGGGCACCGCGAACAACAGAGGAAAGATGAAGAACGCGGCGGACCGTAAATCCACTGCGATCCGAAACCGTTACTTGCTAGCCATCGGCCGGTGCGAACTTTCCGCGCCGAGGGCACGGGCGGTCTCGATCAGCTCCTGGATCGTGGTCTGGTCTTTTCCGGCGGCCTGCAGCATGTAGATGCGGATCGCACTGCCGACCGGGATGAGCGTATTGGCGGGATCGGCGTAGAACTTCTCGAGGCCGGAGACCAGCTCGAAGCCGGACATCTTGCCGGCCGTGGAGCTCTGGCGCTCCGTGCGCGCGGCCAGGCCGGCGCAGGCTGAATTCGCGCCGGCCGCGACGTCGATCTTGTTCAGCGCGTCGAGGTATCCCTGCGAGTAGCCGATGGACCAGAACAGTTTCTCGGTGCTGCTCAGACGGAGGAACTCTTCGCCGTTGGCGGGTGGCGTGATCTCGGGCGTCGTCGCTCGATCGGCGGCATTCGCGACGATCGCGGACAGCATCAGGGCAATAGCAACGGCAAGTTTTTTCATTGGCAGCCTTTCGAAGACGCTCGCGGATTTTGAACAGCTCATGGGACCCGGTGTCGCGTGATTCTACCAAAGGGAAGTCGCGGATCGCCAAGAGATTGCGCGTGGGGAGTGGGGAGTAGGGTGCGGGGAGTGGCAGCGAGTCGTCGCGCAACGACGGCCTGATCCCCCACAACCCACACCCAACTCCCCACTCCCGATCACTCGATTGCGCCTTCGATCTTCGCGCGATACCGCGTCACATCAGGTGTCACCTCGATATACGGCAGTGCCGCGGCAAGTTCCCGTTTGGCGTTGGCGTAGTGCCCGGTCTCGTACAACGCGACGGCGTAGTAGTAGTGATAGCCCTCTTCGCCGCGGCCGATCGTACCCACTCGCGCGAATGCCTTCGCGGCTCTGATGAAGTCGCGCACGCGATACAGCCCCTCGGCGACGTGCAACGCCACATCGTGCGAAAGGGATGGAGCGGCCGCGAGCGTCGTGTAAATCGAACGAGCCGCGTCGATGTCGCCGCTGTCGATCGCGCGCTGCGCATCAGCGAGGCTTGGGTCGGCGCTGCGACTCGGTGGCTGCGGACTCGGCGCCGGCGGTTTCGGTTGCGAGGCGGGCACCGGTGGCGGAGCCGGTGATTTTGGTTGCGGAGCCGGCACCGGTTGCGGCACCGGCTTCTTCGGAACCGGCGCCGGAGTCACCGGCTGCGGCTTCGGGTCGTTCACTGGCTGCGACGCGTCCGGTCCTCCGTCGCGTGGCGCGGTCAACGCGACATTCGGCTGTTTGGTCGGGGTGGGAACAGCGGTCTCCGGCTTTGCCGTCGACGTAACGCCGAGGAGGGCAGCCTCCTCTTTCATCAGGAGACTCGCGGCGAGGCTGTTCACCTCGGCGCGCACGTCATCAGGAAGCTTGATTGACCGATAGTGCGGCTGCACTTTTTCCGCCGTCACGATCCGCATCAGCGAATCGCGGGAATCGCTGTCGCGTCCGAGGCGATGCGCGGCGATGCAGGCGTAGCTCTGCGCGATTTCGAACTGCTCGACCCTCTCCACGAATCCGAAGGCCGCACTGCGCAGCTCCGTGAAGGCCGCCGCGTAATCCGCGGCCGCGAAGTGAGTCATCCCACGCTGATAGAGATGCTGATAAAAATCATCGTCCGACGCGGCCAGCCCCGCGGCAGACAGCAGCAACCAGCAACACAGAAGCAGTTTGCGCAGAACGCTTCTCTCCTGAACGAGCCCGGGTAACGGCTCTCGCTCGGCCAAGCCCGGAACCCTGAGCGGCGCGTCTTTCAATCTGTTGGGAAGTCTAGGACGACGCGAGATTGTGCCACACTTCAGTCTCAGCCGCCGCCGGAATCGCGATAGCATCCGTGTCAATCGTGTCAAAGAACGTCATCATCGTCGGCGGGGGTCTGGCCGGCCTCTCCGCGGCTGTCTACCTCGCGCGCGCCGGCCGCACCGTCACGATCTTCGAACGCCGCCGCTACCTCGGCGGACGCGCGGTCACGCATCTCCGCCACGGCTATCGCTTCAACCTCGGACCGCACGCGTTCTATCGCAACGGCCACGGCTGGAACGTGCTGCGCGAACTCGGCATCCCCGTCCGCGGAGGCGTCCCGAAACCGCGCGGCATCGCCATGCTCGGCAACGAACGCTACAAACTCCCCAGCAATCCCTGGTCGCTGCTGACGACGTCGCTCCTCGGCGTCAAAGCGAAAGCGAAACTGGCGGCGCTGATGCTGCGCATCTGGCGCATCGATCCAAAGCCGTACGCATCGATGACCGTGCGCGAGTGGATCGATACGAACACCACCGACGAACGCCTTCGCGTCGTGATGGAGGCAATGTTCCGCCTCGCCACGTACAGCGATCGACCCGATCTGCAGAGCGCGAGCGCGGCACTGTCGCATCTTCGTCTCGCCATCCGCGGCGTCGTTTATGTCGACGAAGGGTGGCAGAAGATCGTCGACTCACTGCACAGCGCCGCGGTCGCCGCCGGTGTGAATTTCGTGACCAGCTCGCGCGTGGTCAGCGTCGAACACGATGGTGCCGTGCGCGGCGTTGAGCTCGGCGGACTGGAAGTCGACGTCCGCAACGACACGATGTCGCTGGCCATGCCGGACATGTCCGATCCCGACAAAGGGACGCGCATCCCGGCAGAAACGGTGATCCTCGCCGTCGACCCGGTCACCGCACGCGAGCTCGCGCCCGATCTCGATTGGCCCACGACGACTGCCGTCACCGCCTCGTGTCTCGACGTCGCGCTCTCCAAACTTCCGCAGCCGCGCAACCTTTTCGCCCTCGGCATCGACACGCCGCTCTACTACTCGGTCCATTCGCGCTGGGCGCAACTCACGCCCAAAGGCGGCGCGCTGTTGCACGTCGCGAAGTACGGCGAGGGGACCGAAGCCGAGCTCGAAACGCTGGTCGATGAGATGCAACCGGGCTGGCGCGACCTCGTCGTCCATCGC
>JBAVBF010000792.1:0-1638 GCA_049586115.1 Thermoanaerobaculia bacterium
CCTCCAAATGCGAACTTATGGCCATGGATGCGCGACTCGCCAAGTTGAAACAATCTCTGGAGTCGGCGGTGGAAGGCCTGTCCGGCGAGCAATTGAACTGGCATCCCGCGGGCAAGTGGTGCGCTGCGGAGCTGTTGGAACACCTGTATCTCACCTACACCGGAACGATCAAAGGATTCGAACGAGTCATGACCAGCGGAAAGCCGCTGGGCTCGCGCGCTTCCGTGAATCAACGGCTACGGACCTTCGTCGTCGTGGGTTTAGGCCACATGCCTGGCGGAGTCAAAGCGCCCGCTATGGTGGTGCCAAAGGGCTTGCCGAGAGACAAGGTACGAAACGAGATCGCCGCGGAACTTGAGGCGATGGACGCGATCATCGCCCAATGCGAGGTGCGCTTCGGAAGCAGCGTCCGCGTTCTCGATCATCCGATCCTGGGCCCGTTGACTGCGCCACAGTGGAGAAAGCTTCATGTGGTGCATGGACGGCACCACATGAAGCAACTTCTCCATCTCCGCGCAAGCGCACCGAGGCAAAGGGGCGGAGCTTGAAATAGGATTAACGCCGGAAAAAAAGCAAACCACTATTTGAAAAAGGTGGGGTCGGGATGTTCGAGGACGAAGCCGGCATCCCAGGCTTCGTGGCCGCGCCACACTACCTGAGCGTCGGCTTTGCGGCCGGTGGCCGCATGGATCAGCTTGACGCGCTGGTGCAGGCGCAGATCGCCGGCGACAACCGCCTTACAGCCAGAATTGCTGACGTCCACGGTGATGGCGTTGATGTGCTGCTGGGTCTGGCCTTCGTCGTACTCCACCAGCAATTTAACTTTGGTCGCCACGCGCTGGCTTTCGCGCATATTGGTCCAGCGCTCCAGCAGGCTCTTTTTCACGGATTCGTCTACAAGAAGGTTGCTGAGGGCCATGCGCCACCTCGACTGTGGGCTACCGGGGGAACCGCAATACAAACGTTAGTCCCGCCAAAATGTCAGGTCAATAGTACGAATGCCCGGTTTTGCACAGTCCACAGTTTCGCTATTTCTTTGCCCTCCGCGCTACGGCCTGTCTTCCGGTCGAGCTCGTCACGCCCGCGAAACCTTACTGTGGCTTAGGTAGCTGCAAAATCATTCCGCTACCCTGCCCCGACTCCACCGTCGGCAATGCGCCATTCCATTTTTCTATGAGGGCGCGATTATTTTCTATTCGGCGCAATTCCAGAAGCTGCGGAGTCAAAGAATTCTGGCGGATACGATTGGCGTCCGCTTCTCCCTGCGCCCTGGTAACCAGCGATTTGGCATCGCCTTCTGCCTCGGCAATTTTCTTGGCGGCTTCCGCTTGCGTAGTGGCCAGTTCGTTTCGCGCTCGCTCCGCCTGTTGAATGGCCTGGGCTTTCGCGGTGATTGCCGTGGCGATCACCGATGGCACCCGCGGGGCGCCGATGAAACCGAATTGCTGTACGCTCACGCCTACCGGCGCCACTTTCTGCTCGATCATGGTCTGCACTTTGTGCAGGAACTCCGCTTTACCCTCACCGTAAATATCTTCGACCACGTAGGTGGAAGCCACTTCGTTCAGCGAATTGCGCACGATGTCCCGCAAGATGCCGTGAGTAAACATTTCCAGGTCGCCTACTCGGTATTTAACG
>JBAVBF010000793.1:0-2824 GCA_049586115.1 Thermoanaerobaculia bacterium
GGGAAAGATGGTCGATATCGGCGGCGAGCCGCATCGCGTCGTCGGCGTCATACCGACGGTGCCATTCACGCAGACGATCGCTTACAGCACGCTGTGGGTGCCGCTTGGTCCGTCCACCGACGAAGAGCAGAAGGCCAACTTCGGCAATCTCATCGCCATCGTTCTGGCGAAGAGCACGGCTGATATCCCGATGATCCAGCGCGAGTTCAACACGCGCGTTTCGCGTGTTCCCATCGAGGACCCGAAGACCTACAAGGAGATCCACTCAGCGATCGACACGACGTTCGAGGGGATCGCGCGCAATCTGACGGATGGCCGGTTCGGCGCGCGCGGCCCGACGGTTCTTCGCATCGGATTCCTGGCTCTGGCTCTGCTCTTCATGACGCTGCCGGCTCTGAATCTCGTCACGCTCAATTTAAGCCGCATCCTCGAACGCGCATCCGAGGTCGGCGTGCGAAAGGCGTTCGGAGCACCGCGGCGGGCTCTGATCGGTCAGTTCGTGGTCGAGAACGTCGTCCTCACCGTCCTCGGCGGCGTGGCCGCGTTTGTACTCGCGTTCATTCTGCTGCGCGTCTTCGATGCGCTTGAGTTTCTGCCCGGCGCGCGCTTCGATCTCAACCTGCGAGTCTTCGCCTGGGGGATGCTGATCGCGGCCTTCTTCGGTGCCTTCTCCGGCATCTATCCGGCCTGGAAGATGTCCCGTCTCGATCCTGTGAATGCTCTTCGCGGAGGTGCGATGTGATTCGTCATCTGTTGAAACTGGTGTGGGCGCGGAAGCGCGCAAACGCCCTGCTCATCGTCGAGATCTTCTTCTCGTTCGTCGTCGTCTTCGCGGTGGTCACGCTGGCAACCTCGATGCTCATTCACTGGAACAAACCGCTCGGATTCGACTACCACGACATCTGGTGCGCTCAGGTGGCTTTCCCGCGCATGACGGAAGAGCTGGACGCGACCGGCGACGCGCCGGGGCGGGCCGCGATCGGCGCGATGCTGCGGGAGGTCAAGGCGCAGCCGCAAGTCGTGTCGGCGTCCGCGAGTGACATGCCCCCGTACGGCAGCGGTACGTGGATCTCCAAACTGACCGTGAACGGTCGCTCCTCCAACGTCACGTCCGATACCGCATCGGACGATTTCGCCAAGGTGATGCGGATTCCTGTGTTGCGCGGACGCTGGTTCAATGCGGATGACGAGACCATGACCGTGGAGGGCCTGGTCATCGACGCGGACGTCGCGAAGACGCTTTGGGGCACGCTCGACGTCGCAGGAAAAACATTTCAGTCCGAAAAGGACAAGTCCTATCGGATCGTCGGCGTGATCGCGCCGTTCCGCAAGCATGGGGAGTTGTCACAGGATCACGAAAACATGATCTTCCACCGTTTCTCGTCGTCCCAGACAAAGGGAAACGTCGTGCGAACGATCGTTTTTCGCGTCCGGCCGGATACGCCGGCGGATTTCGAGGAGACCCTCATCAAGCGATTGCACGGGATCGCACCCGACTACCCGGTGCGTATCCAGCATATGGACCAGATGCGCGAGCTGATGAACAAGGCCTTCATCGCGCCCGCTGTCGTCGGCGGGATCGTGGCGTCGTTTTTGATCACGATGGTGGCGCTGGGACTCTCCGGCGTGCTCTGGCAAACGGTGACGCGCCGTACGCGCGAGATCGGATTGCGCCGCGCGCTCGGCGCGACCGGCAGCGAAGTGAATCGCCAGATTCTGCTCGAGGTCGCGCTGCTGGCAACGCTCGCACTGATCGTCGGCGTGATCGTCGTCGCACAACTGCCGCTCCTCGGCATCTTCACTCTGGTCAGCCCTGCATCATTCACGATCGGTCTGGCCGGCGCGCTTGCGACCATCTACGGCCTCACGCTACTGTGCGGCCTGTATCCGAGCTGGCTCGCCGGACGCGTCCAACCCGCCCAGGCGCTGCATTACGAATGATCCTCATCGTCGACGACGACCCTTCCATCACTGCTTCGCTGGCGCTCCTGCTGAAGCAGCATGGTCATCGATCATCGTCCGCACATTCAGTTGACGAGGCGCTCGGAGTGGTCCGCTCCGAGCGCCCTTCGCTCGTCATTCAGGACATGAATTTTTCGCGCCGCACGACGGGCGAGGAAGGGCTGGCGCTGCTGACGGCCATCCGCGCCGAGCACCCCGACGTGCCGGTGATCCTGATGACGGCGTGGGGCTCGATCGGCCTCGCGGTCGAGGGGATGAAACGCGGCGCGGCGGATTTCATCACCAAGCCGTGGTCGAACACGCTGCTCGTTCAGTCCGTCGAGACGGCGTTGAAACTCGCCGAGACGCGCGACGTCGCCGCCGAGGCGCCGAGCCGCGCGGAGCTCGATGCGAAGTTCGACTTCGGCAAGATCATCGGCAGCGATCCGAAAATGCTGCGCGTCCTCGAACTGATCGGCCGCGTGTCGCCCACCGAGGCCTCGGTGCTGATCATGGGCGAAAGCGGCACGGGGAAGGAATTGGTCGCGGAAGCGATCCACGCCAACAGCCGCCGACGCGGCCGTCCCTTCGTCAAAGTGAACCTCGGCGGGATTTCGTCGACTCTGTTCGAGAGCGAGATGTTCGGCCACGTTCGCGGCGCATTCACCGACGCGCGCCAGGATCGCAAAGGGCGCTTCGAAGTCGCCGACGGTGGAACGATTTTCCTCGACGAGATCGGCGAAGTCGATCCGTCGTCGCAGGTGAAACTCCTGCGCGTGTTGCAGGACCGGACTTACGAGGTCCTCGGCTCCAGCCGTTCACGGACCGTCGACGTTCGCGTAGTGTCCGCCACCAATCGCGCGCTGCACGAATTGGTCGGACG
>JBAVBF010000794.1:0-3786 GCA_049586115.1 Thermoanaerobaculia bacterium
CTCCCCATCTCCGCGTGAACCGTCCTCCCGGGCGGGAGAAGGAATACTGATCGGCATCGCCATCTGCGCCGCAACGCTAACGATCCTCCCGTGGTCGAGATGGATCGTCGTAACCGCAATCCTCATCATCGCCGCCGCAACATTTCGCCCGAGGCCGTTCAAACTAAATCCAGGTCTCCTGCTTCTCGCGCTGCTCCTCGGCTACGCGTTCTACGCCACGCTCGCGCCGCCGCCGGAGTACGACTACCTCACCGACTGGGGCTTCAAGGCGAAAGCGTTCTTCGAAGTCCGCGCGATCGACTGGCACCTCCTCGGGCGCAGCATCGACCGCAACGTCCATCCCGACTATCCGCTCCTTCTTCCGCTGACGTACGACTTCATCGCCGTCCTTCGCAACGGCTGGAACGACGCGCACCTCGGCATCGTGCACGTCGCATTCGCGGCGGCGTTGCTGCTGGTGATTTTTGAAAGAGCGATGGATGACACACGCTCCCGCCCAGCCGCCGCGTCGATCGTCATCGCGCTCTTCCCGCTCGCAGCGACGCCGTGGATCGGATTGGCCGAGGGTCCGTTCATCGCCTACGCAACCGCGGCGTTGCTGCTGCTTCGCCGCGGCGACCTGACGCTCGGCGCAATCCTCCTCGGCCTGGCCGCGTCGACGAAAAACGAAGGCCTGACCCTCATCGCGGCCGTCGCGACCGGACTGGTCTGCGCCGGTCGAACGCGCGACATTCTGCGGCTCTGGCCGGCGGTCGTCATCCCGCTGCCGTGGCTGATCGTACGATCGATCCATCAGCTACCGACCGACATCGCGGCGGATGGCGTGATCGCGCGCATCGTCGAACACGCGAGCCATCCCGGTCCGCTCTTCGCAGCGCTGTCGTCCGTCTCGCTCGGCAAGCCGCTGTACTGGATCGCGCTGGCAATCGGAATCGCAATCGCGTCGCGAACGCTCATCGCGCGCGAGCGCTTCATCCTCGTCGCGTTGCTCGTGCAGTTCGCCTGCTACCTCGGCGCGTATCTCGCTACGCCGTTCGATTTAGTTTGGCATGTGACGTGGTCGTGGGAGCGGCTCGTCGCGCATCTCACACCGGCGCTGACGTATGTCGTGCTGGTGGCGCTGCTGCCTACGGCGCCGACATATCCGACTCGTTCGTGATGTCGAGTTGTTCGAATTGCGCGCCGAGCGCTTTGATCCCCATCCACACCTCGGCCAGCAGCACGGCCACGGCCGGCATCGTCGCCACCGCCACGAAGGCGGGATTGGCCGAGAAGAATTGGAATGCGAGCCAGACCGACGGCACGAACACTACCGCGGCCGGAATGAGCGCCACCGCCAGCACGAACAGGTTGCCGGCCAGCGTAACGATGCGCTGCCCCATCATCACGAATCCGCGCGGCTCGTCTTTGCTGCGCATCGCCCACGCCGGAAAGAGAACCGGAATGGCGTTGCGAATCACGAGTTGCACCGCGCAGACGGGAATGGTGAGCAGCAGCACCACGACGATGAACTGCGGCGTGGCCACATGTCTCGTGAACTTGTTCACCTCGCCCATGCCCATCATGATCGACGCCGAGGTGGCGAAGAGCATCTCCAGGATCGAGATCACCAGCAGCGGCGCGGCGATCTCCGCGGCGATGAGGCGCTCGCCGGAAATCGGATAACTCTTCAACACTTCGAGCCGAGGCATGTCGAGACGGAGATCGTTGGAGAAAACGTTCGGTCCAAACAGCGGAAAAAGGCAGGCCATGAAAATGAGCGACATGCCGACGGCGGTGTAGAACGTCGCCTGATGCGCCCAGAGCGAGATCCCGAGCATGAAGGCCATGATCGCCGCGAAGACGACCACCCAGGCGATGGAGTTGCGCATCAGCGCGATCAGGTTTTTCCAGATCACGGCCGTTTCGACCGGCCCGGTCTCGTGGAGTTTGAACGGCGCCGGCGCACGGCGGAACATCACGAACGTCCCGGAACGCTGGCCGCGTACGCGCTGCTGCCGCGTCGCTTTTTTCTGCGACGTAGCGATCGACGCTTCTTCGAACGAGACGTTGAGTCCCGCGGCGTTGAAGAAGAATCCGACGCCGAGCGCGAGGACGATCGGGACAGAGATCGCCAGCATCGCGAACGAAGGCGGAATCGCAGCCGATGCGATCAGATGCGGGATGAACAGAATCGCGCGGATCAGCGGCTTTTGAAACGGAGCCGCCAGCGCATTCATGACTTGCGGAGCGTTTTTCAATTTGCGGAAGTCGATTGTGCTGAGCTCGGACCTGGCCAGCCACACCAATCCCGCCACGATCACGGCGACCCCTGCGAGGCGCGCGAGAAATCCGATGTGCATCAGCCGCAGCCGCGCGCGCCCGAGAGAGACCAGCGTGAAGTAGACGCCAAGGACGGAGATCGCCGACCAGACGCCGAGGAACAATCCATTCCGCCACCAGCCGAGCACCGTCATGATCAGTGCGCTGAAAAGCGCCTGCGGCTGCGCGCGCACGATCTTGTAGAGCAGAACGTCGCGGCGGCGGAGCGGGGCCGGAAAGAGGAACGCGATCTCGGTCTCGGTGAAATCGAGACCGCCGGAATCCGCGGGCAGCGCCCAGGCGGTAATCATCAGCAGCAGCAGGACGACGCTGGCGACATCGGCAAAGACCGGACCGACCGCCATGGTTTTCATGATGATCAGTTTGCCGTTGCTGCTGTGCGCTCCCATCGACTGGCGGAAGAACAGGAACCAGAAGTACGCCGCGCCGGCAATCGCGCCGATGAGATAGCGCGGCTCGCGCAGCCGCCGCAGCCGCTGCATGGTTTTGTTCTTCAGCGTGAGGAACGCGACGGTGAGAAAGGTTCCGATCACGCGGACGGCGGCTCCTCGGCGGTGATCTTGAGAAAGGCGTCTTCGAGCGAAAGATCGTTGCGTCCGCTGGTGATCTTCCACTTGAGATTGTCGATCGTGTCGTAGGCGATGCGCGTGCCGTGCTGGATGACGGCGATCGAGTCGCACAACTCTTCGACGAGATGCAGCAAATGCGAGCTGAGGATGACCGAGGCGCCGGCCTGCGAACGGCGGACGATCGACTCTTTCATCCGCCGGATGCCGAGCGGATCGAGACCCGTCAGCGGCTCGTCGAAGATCAGCACGTCGGGATCGTGAATGAATCCGCACGCGATCATCAGCTTCTGCTTCATCCCGCGCGACAGCTCGCTCGGCAGCGCTTTGCGCTTGTCGGCCAGCTCGAATTCATGGAGCAGCGGATCGATTTTTTCGCGGACGCCGACGACCTGGTACAGCCGCGCCACGAATTGCAGATGCTCTTCGACGGTGAGGTAGTCGAAAAGCCGCGGCTCGTCGGGCATGAAAGCGAGATGCCGTTTTGCGTCGACCGGATCGCTGCGAAGGTCGGAGCCGCAGATGCGGATGATGCCGTCCGTCGGCGGATGAATGCCCGCCAGCGCGCGCAACGTCGTGGTCTTGCCGGCGCCGTTGGGACCGACCAGTCCGAGAACCTCGCCGCGCTTGACGGCGACGGAGAAATCCTTGACCGCGACGAAGGAGTCGTAATTTTTCGTGAGGCCGATGACCTCGATGCCGTAGTCCATGCGTGAAGATGATACGGGACGGAGCGGCTGGAGTTGCGAGACTGTCATCCTGATAGCAGGCACTTTTCGTGAACGGCTCAGCCGTATGGTTCGTCAACTGCCGTGGAAACCGATCGCGATCCTCACCACGATCTCGACTGTCCTGCTGTCGCTGCTGCTCCTTCCGGCGTGTTGTTGCGTGAAAGGTC
>JBAVBF010000795.1:0-2730 GCA_049586115.1 Thermoanaerobaculia bacterium
GCCCTGGACGGAGAAGACCAGCCACGGCGCGGCGTCTTTGAGGGCGAGCGTCGGCGTGAGCGTGACGCGCGGGTGCTTGCCCGGCGCGACGACGTTGAACGGACCTTCGGCCGGATCGAGCACGAAGCTCTGCATCCGTTCGCTGAGGCCGACGCCGGTGTTGCCGGCCACGACGGCGGGCAGCCAGCCGCCACTCGGTGTGACGGATACTGCCCACCCTTCCGCGTCGGCTGCTTCGACCGAGGTCGTGCCGGCGTAGAAGGCGAAGAGGTAGTCGTCGGAAAGCGACGGTGTGGCCCTCAGAAATTCGTTGCGGCGGAGAGCGCCCGATTCCGGCGTGCCGGCCGGTTTCGGCGCGGGAGGTTTCGGAGCGTCCCAGTTCTTGAGCAGCTCAGGATAGGGATTCGTGCCGCGCTGAAACGGATAGGGATCGCCGGGCCGGGCCTTCGGATCGTTGTGCTCGGCGTTGATCAGTTTCGCGCGCTCCTTCGCGTAGTCCTTGGAGAGAAGGCCGAGGACCGGCTTGGGCGGATCGACGTAGATGTCGCCATAGTAGAAATCGCGGTCGGCCCAGGCCAGGCTCATCGACTGGTAGATCGTGTTGATGTAGCGCGGCGAGTTGTAGCCCATCGACTTGAGGTCGAAGTTCTCGAGGATGTTGAGCGCCTGCAGCATGGCCGCGCCCTGCGTCCAGACGTTGAGTTTGTAGACGTCGATCCCTTTGTAGTTCGTCGAGACCGGCTCCTCGATGCGCACTTTCCAGTTCGCCAGATCCTCCTCGGTGAACAGGCCGCCCTGCTCGCGGGTGCCGCGGACGATTTCCTTGGCGATGTCGCCTTTGTAGAAGCGGTCGTAGGCGGCGTAGATGGCATCCTTGCGCGACTTTCCCTTCTTCAGGGCCTGCTGTTCGGTGTCGACGAGCTTGCGCAGCGTGGCGGCGAGGTCGGGCTGGCGGAACATCTCGCCGGCGTACGGGCCGGGATGTTTGGCATCGTCGGCGTGGACGAAGAAGACCTTCTTGGAGTACGGCCAGTTTTTCAGCTTCTCTTTGTTGCGATCGATGGTGCCGGCTGACTGCCCTTCGATCGCGTAGCCGTCGGCCATCTCGATGGCGGGTCCGAGGACGTCTTTCAACGACAGCTTTCCGTACTCGGCGACCATGGTCATGATGCCGCCGGGCGTTCCGGGAGTGACGGCGGCGAGGACGCCTTCATCGGGCGGATGGGTGAAGCCTTTTCCTTTGTAGAACTCGGGGGTGGCGCCGGTCGGCGCGACGCCGAGGGCGTTGATGCCGATGACTTTTTTCGTGTGCGGGTCGTAGATGAGGGCCTGCGTCTCGCCGCCCCACGACAGCGTGTCCCACATGGTGCAGTCGGCGGCGATCATGGCCGCGGCGGCATCGACGGCGTTGCCGCCTTTTTGAAAAATGATCGCGCCGGCGGTGGCGCCGAGCGGCTTGCCGGTGACGGCCATCCAGTGCGAGCCGTGCAGCGGCGGCTTCTGCGTCCGCATCAGCGTTTGCTGTGCGGATGCCGAGGCAGCGACGAGCGTGAGAAGAAGAGCGATGCGCGTTTTCATCGCCGCGTATTAAAACCTAATTGATCCGCAGATGGCGCAGATGAAAACGCGGATGTTTACGGTGCGACTTCGAGCAACTCGAAACTTCCCGGCAGCACCGGCGGACGCGGGCGCGGATTTTTTTCCGTTGCCGCGGGAGCGTCGCCGAACTTCGCGGCGGGGAGAAAGATGTGATGCGTCTTCGTGTCGAGCGCCATCGTGCGCGCGCTGCGCTGCGTGGCGGCGTTGTCGACGACGTCGTATTTGTCGGGGGAGACTTCGTGGACGACGGTCAGCGTCGCGCTCTGGCCGTTCGAGGCGAACGCGAGCTGGCGCTCGTCGTCGAACGCCGCGGCGTCGGTGCCCTTTCCGGTCGGGACGGTTGTGACGACGTGTCCGTTCGTCGAGTCGACGACGGCCATGATCTCGTTTTCGCAGACGGCGAACAGGCGATGGTGCTTGCGGTCGAGGGCCAGCCCGCTCGGCGACTCGCAGGGCGCCAGTTTCCAGCGCGCGGTGACCACGTTCGTCTTCACATCGATCGCTGCGATCTCGCTCGTGTCTTCGACGTTGACGAAGACGCGGCCGGCGCCGTCGCTGACGCCGAATTCCGGCTTGCCGCCGAGGTCGATCGTAGCGATGACTTTGCCGTGCGTGTCGAAAACCGTCGCGTTCTTGCCGCGGCCGTTGAACGTGAACACGTGTTTCGTGTGCGGCTCGAAGAGGATCGCGTCGGGGTTGTCGCCGGTGGTCTTCACGTCGTTGATGCGGTTGAGCGTCTTCAAATCGAAGATCGACATCATGCTCACGCGGCCGCTGGAGACGAATCCGCGTCCGCCATCGTGATCGATGGCGATTCCGTGCACGCCGAGGGTGTCTGGGATCAGGCCGACGACCTTGCCGGCGTCGATGTCGACGACTTCCACGCGGTCGCCGTGCGACACGTAGGCGCGGCGCGCGGCGGCGTCGATGGAGACGTAATCCCAGCCGCCGGTGCCGCCGATCTGGATGTGCCGCGAGACGTGCCAGGCGGCGAAGGCGGTCACCGCGACGGCGAGCGAGAGGAGAACGAAGAGCGCGCGTTTCATGGGCGCGGACAGTATCGCCGAAAAGATAACGGCGCAATGAATTGGGTTTCCATCTGGCCGATCGGATGAAACGGATTCCTCGTTG
>JBAVBF010000796.1:0-5442 GCA_049586115.1 Thermoanaerobaculia bacterium
CACTACGCTAGTACTTGACGCGCTTCAACTCGAGCTTCGCGGACGACGCCGCGGTCGAGTACGGATACCGTCGAATCACCTCGTCGAAGGTCTTGCGGGCCATGCCGAGGTCGCCGGTTTTTTCGAAGGTGAGTCCGATTTTGAACATGGCGTCGGGAGCTTTGTTCTGTTCGGGATACTCCTTCGTCACGCGCTCGTAGGCGCGCATGGCGTTCGTGAAATCGGAGGCGGCGTAGTAGGTCTCGCCGATCCAGTAGAGCGCGTTGTCGGCCAGTTCGCCGGAAGGATCCGCATCGAAGACCTGCTGGAGTGCGACGCGCGCGTCGGCCATGCGTCCTTTACCGTAGAGGATGAGCGCGCCGCGATAGCTGTCGGCGATTGCGGCATTCTGCAACGGTCCGCTGACCGGCGGCGGCGCTGTCGCGCGAACCGGCGCGGGTGTTGGAACCGGCGACGGCTCCAACGCGGGGCGCGGCGCAGGTTCGATGACGCGCGGCTGCTGCACCGCAACGCGCGTCTCGGCTTGCGGCGCGGACTCGAGCCGGGCGATGCGCGCGTTGAGCACATCGATCCGCTCGAGCAGTTCCGTCATCGACGTCTGCATTTCCGCGAGACGGGCGTCCGCGGCAGCGTTCGCCGCCGATGACGTTTCAGGCGGCGGCACCAGCGACGGCACGTCGTTCTCGTCGGCCTTTTTTGTCGCGCAGGCCGTCAGCAACAGCAGGAGAACGACGTACTTTTTCATGCGGTCTTCATCGTCCCGAGTTTCTGTTTTGCCTTGCCGGCGTAGGGACTCTGCGGATACTCCGTCACCACGCGGTCATAGTAAAGCCTCGCTTCGGCGGTCCGCCCCAGTCCAGACAACGCCGTGCCGAGGTCGAAGAAGACGCCGTCGCGCTCGCGATAGTTCGGATACAGCTCGACGATTCCGTTCAGACGCTGCACGGCCGCGTTGAAGCTGCGGCGTTTGATGTAGTAGCGGGCGATGATGTGGTCGTGCTTGGCCAGACGGTCGAGCACATCCTGCATCCTCTTGTCGATCTCCGGACGGAGCGGGCTGCGCGGATAGGTCTTCAGGACGTCGTTGAACTTGTCCAGCGCCTCGCGCGTTTTCTGCTGGTCGCGGTCCGGGCGTTCCATCTGTTTGAACGAACACATGGCGATCTGGAGCATCGCGTAGTCCGCGCGGTCGCTGCCGGGGTAGCGGTTGATGAAATCGCGGTACTTGTACTGCGCCTCGACGAGATTCACCGCATCGCCCTGCTCGTAATACGCGTCCGCAACGCGGAGCAGCGCGCGCCGGCCGAGGGGATCGTTCGGGTACGTCTCGTAAACGTGGGAGTAGTACTGGCGCGCTTTCGCGTACTTCTTCTTCGCGAACTGGTCCTCGCCGAGCTGGAAGACCTGTTCCTTGCTCATCTTCATCAGCGAGGGGTCGAAACTCGTGCGCAGCGACGAGCGCGTGGTGCTGCTGCTTCCCGTGGCGTCTGACTTGCCACGGAACGTATGCCGGCAGCCGGCGAGCGCGATCGCAAGGACCGCGATCAGGGTCAATGTCTTTTTCAAAATTCCTCCGATGGACGTCAAACTCTCACGCTAACGCTGTTCCGGATCGCTTCCATTGCCGCTTTGCGGTCGGGCTGTCCGAAGACGGCCGATCCGGCCACGAGGATGCGCGCGCCGGCGGCCACGACCAGCGGCGCTGTGGCCGCATCGATGCCGCCGTCGACTTCGATGTCGACCGCGACACCCCTCTCGTTGATCATCTGCGCTATGTGACGGATCTTGCCCACAACAGGTTCGATGAACTTCTGTCCGCCGAAGCCGGGATTGACCGTCATCACCAGGACAAAGTCGCAGAACTCGATGGCGGTGCTCAGCGATTCCGCCGGGGTGGCGGGGTTGATGGCGATGCCGGCCCTGGCGCCGCCGTCGCGGATCATCTGTAGCGCGCGCTGCAGATGCGGCTCCGCTTCCTGATGAATCGAGATCATGTTCGCGCCGGCTTTCAAAAATGCGTCGATGTAGCGCTGCGGCTCGGAAATCATCAGATGACAGTCGAAGGTCAGTTTCGTCTGCGCGCGGCACGCCTTGACGATGGCAGGACCGATGGTCAGGTTCGGAACGAAATGTCCGTCCATGACGTCGAGGTGCACGAGGTCCGCGCCGCCGGCCTCGATGTCGCGCAATTCGTCGCCGAGCTTCGAAAAGTCGGCGGAGAGGAGCGACGGCGCGATCCGAATGTTGGTCATTGGGTGGCTGTGGGGGCGCTGGTCGGAACGAGCGCCGCCGGCTGCTCGATGATGCCGCCTTCCGCCTGCCGGCTGACGACGACCGTGATCGGGTCGCGGCCGCTGACCGACGAGCCGCGCAGCGGAAACTGGCGAATGATAATGCCGTCCGCGATGCCCGGATACGACTCGAACTTCACGTTCGACACCGCCAGTCCGTGGCTTTCCAGCGCCGGCCGGACGCTGTCGAGCGGCCTGTCGATGAGGTCCGGCATCACGTACGGCAGCGGCGACGCTTGCTCGCCGACCAGCAGCGACACGGCGGTCTGCGCCGCGACCACCGTCCCCTTCGGCGGCTCCTCGGACACGATCCCCTGCTGCAACGCACTCTCGACTCGCACGACGCTGCCGAGTTTCAGATTCTGCTGGCTGAGCCGGAGCAACGCGGTCCGCGCCGACTGGCCGTTGAGATCGGGCACCTGCAATACCAGCGGCCCGGCGCTCAACTCGACGTGAATGTCGGTACCGCGCTTGACCAGATTCGTCGCACCCGGCGTCCGGTTCTGCCAGACCACATTGCCGGTGGCGATCTTGTCCGAGTTGCGTGTACCCGGATCGACGACGAGACTGACGCCGAGGTCCGAGCAGACTGCCTTGGCATTGGCGAGGGTGCGTCCGATCAGGTTGGGCGTCGAAACCGATCGCCCGCGGATGAAAAAATTGAAGCAGACGTAGGTGCTGACGCCGAAGGCGAGGACCACGAGCACGGCGAAGAGGATGTTGTCCAGCCAGCCGCGTTTGTTTGTCTCGCTCATCGTTGTTCTGGCCGGTCGCTCTGATGTTCGGCTTTGTACTCGGCGTCGTCGTACTTGCGGGTGCTGGGACGCGCCATGACCAGCGGGATCAGGGTTTCTTTCCAGACGTTCTCGACGCGCTCGGCGAAGATGAAGTTCAGTCCCTTCTTCACTTCGTCCGGCACCTCGGTGAGGTCTTTGCGATTCCCTTCCGGCAGCACGACGGTCTTGATGTTCGCCCGTTGCGCCGCCATCACTTTCTCTTTGATTCCGCCGACGGAGAGCACTTTACCGCGAAGGGTGATCTCGCCGGTCATGGCTACGTCGTGGCGTACCGGACGGTCTCCCATGACCGAGGCGATGCAGGTGGCGATGGCCACGCCGGCGGACGGTCCATCCTTGGGAATCGCTCCGGCCGGGAAATGGATGTGGATGTCGTTCTCGGTGAACTTCTTGTCGTCGATGTCGAGGTCTTTCGCTTTCGAACGCACGTACGAATACGCCGCGGTCACCGACTCGCGCATGACGTCGCCGAGCTGGCCGGTGACGGTGGTGCGTCCGCTTCCGGCCATGCGCGTGGCTTCGATGAACATGATCTCGCCGCCGAACTGCGTCCACGCCAATCCGGTCGTGACGCCGACCTCTGCATGCCGCTCCGCGAATTCGTGTTCGTAGGATGGAAGTCCGAGGTACGACTCCATCTCGGCACTCTCCACCGTGTAGGAAGCCTCCTCCGATCCGCTGGCCACTTTGCGGGCGATCTTCCGGAGAATCGTGGCCAGCTTGCGCTCGAGGTTGCGCACGCCGGCCTCGGCGGTGTAGTCGCGAATGACCATCAGCAGCGCATCGTCGCTGATCGTCACGTGCGCGGCAGTTAGACCGTGATTTTCGAGCAGTTCGGGGATGAGATGCTTCTTCGCGATCTCCAGTTTCTCGCGCTCGGTATAGCCGGAGAGCCGGATGACTTCCATCCGATCGCGCAGCGGACTCGGAATCGTGTCGAGCATGTTCGCGGTGCTGATGAAGAGCGTGTGCGAGAGATCGAACGGAATCTCGAGATAGCGATCGACAAAAGCGACGTTCTGTTTCGGATCCATCACTTCGAGAAGTGCCGAGGCCGGATCGCCGCGGTAGTCCTTCCCGATCTTGTCGATCTCGTCGATCATGATCAGCGGGTTATTCACGCCGACCTGGATGTAACTCTGGATCAACTTCCCGGGCATCGCGCCGATGTACGTCTTGCGATGTCCGCGGATCTCCGACTCGTCCGTCACGCCGCCGACGGCCATGCGCACGAACTTGCGCCCGAGCGCGTCCGCGATCGCCGTGCCGAGCGAAGTCTTGCCGACGCCGGGCGGTCCGACGAAGCAGAGAATCGGGCCTTTGAGATCGCCCTTGAGTTTGAGCACCGCCAGAAACTCGAGCACGCGCTCTTTGACCTTTTCCAGTCCGTGATGGCGCTCTTCCAGGATCTCCTCGGCACGAACGAGGTCGAGCTGGTCTTCGGTCTTCTCGGCCCACGGAATCTGAAAGACGGTGTCGAGATGGCCTTTGATGACGGAGTAGTCGCTCGATGACGGAGACAGTTGCCCGAAGCGATTCACCTCACGCCGCAACGTCTGCTTATGCTCCTCGGCGATCGGAAGCGCTTCGACGCGGTCGCGATACGTGTCGGCTTCGCGCTCGGAGCTGTTCGTGTCGCCCAACTCGTCCTGAATGACGCGCAGCTGTTCGCGAAGATACATCTCGCGTTCGCGGCGATCGATCGACGTTTGAATCGTGCGCTGTAGTTCCTTGTCGAATGTGGCCTTGCCGAGGTCCCGCTGAATCCAGTCGATGAGCAGTTCGAGGCGCTCGACCGGATTGACGGTCTCCAGCAGGAGCTGCTTTTCTTCGAGCGGAAAATTGACGAACGATGAGAGCAGATCGGCGAACGTATCCGGCCCTTCGCTCATGTTCATCCGCAGAATGTTGAGCAGTTCGTTCGAATACTTTGAATCGCTCTCGACCAGCTTCTCGAAGAGCGACATGGCCTTGTTCATGAGGTTTTCGGTCTTGACGCTCTTCGGAATCGCTCGCGGCACGATCTCGCGCAGCATCCCCTCGAAGTACGGCTCGCTCTGCAGCATCTGCACGAGCTCGACGCGCTGACGCCCCTGGAGGAAGACCTGGTAGCGATCGGACGACAGCGGGAGACGCTGCACGATCGCGGCAAGCACGCCGATCGGCGAGAGATCCTCGGCGCGCGGATTCTCTTTGTCGCCGCTCTTCTGACAGAACGCGGCGATCAGGTTCTGGTCGTCGCCAAGACTCTTGAGCAGACGCACGTTGCGGTCGATGCCGACTTGCAGCGAGAGCACGCCGTTCGGGAAGAGGACCGACGAGACGAGCGGGATGATGGGAAGGCTCTTCGGAAT
>JBAVBF010000797.1:0-5701 GCA_049586115.1 Thermoanaerobaculia bacterium
TCATGCCACGACTACGCGTCCTCTGCTTTTCTATCTCCATCGACGGTTTTGGCGCTGGGCCGGATCAGGATCTTCAGAATCCGCTGGGGGTGGGCGGGCCGGAGCTGTTCGAGTGGTTCATTCCCACGCGGACGTGGCAACAGATGTATGGGGACGGCGAAGGGGAGACGGGCGTCGATGACGAATTCGCGGCGCACGGTTTCGACAACATCGGCGCGTGGATCCTCGGGCGCAACATGTTCGGTCCCGTGCGTGGTCCGTGGCCGGACGACGAGTGGAAAGGGTGGTGGGGGGAGGAGCCGCCGTATCACGTGCCGGCGTTCGTGCTGACGCATCATCCGCGCGCGACGCTTCCGATGAAGGGCGGCACGGAATTCCGGTTCGTCACGGACGGGATTGAATCGGCGTTGCGGCAGGCGCGCGACGCGGCGCAAGGCAAAGACATCCGGCTGGGCGGAGGCGTATCGACGATCCGCCAGTACCTGCAGGCGGGGCTGATCGATGACCTGCACCTCGTCATCTCGCCCGTCCTGCTCGGTCGAGGGGAGGAGTTGTTTCACGGCATCGACCTGCGGGCGCTCGGCTACGAGTGC
The DNA here is from genome assembly GCA_049586115.1 of Thermoanaerobaculia bacterium. Lineage (GTDB taxonomy): Bacteria > Acidobacteriota > Thermoanaerobaculia > Gp7-AA8 > Gp7-AA8 > JADGNZ01. The sequence continues at coordinate 594 of JBAVBF010000797.1, forward strand.
GTCAAGCACGCCGCCGGGGAACGCGCGGCGGCGCATGTGATCCTGCGCAAACGGGTATGAGGACCGCCTACGGCAGGATCATCTGCTTCAGCGACCGATGGAAGGAAGTGACACTGACACGATCAGGCACCGCCATTGCTGAGTCCCTCATCGGAGGTACGCCGTGAACTGGTTCAATCTGTCCTTCCTCGGCTGGGTCATCCTGATCGCCGCGCTCGCGATCGCAGCGTACATGCTGCACGTGCCGACACTTTGGATTGCCATCATCGCCCTCGCGCTGGTCGGCATCGGCATCATCGCTTCGGTGGCGAAATCGAAGCCGCGCATCTGACGCATAAAACACAACGGCCCGGCGATTGCCGGGCCGTTGCGCGTTGCCGTGGTCGCGTCGCGAGTTACAACTTGTAAACGGTGAATGCGATCAGCAGCGCGTAGATGACCAGCGACTCGATGAGGGCGAGACCGATGATCATCGAGAGGCGGATTGCGCCGGCAGCACCCGGGTTTCGGGCGATGCCTTCGACCGATGCAGCGATTGCACGCCCCTGACCGATGGCGCCCGCTGCAGCAGCGATACCGAGAACGAACGCCGCGGCGATCACGCCCCAGCGCACTCCCGACTTCGCGGCCGTGGCCTGGGTGATCGGATCCTGCGGCGTGGCTTGCGCAAACACCGCGCCGGCCATCAGCACGATGACCAGAGCCATCAAGATGATTTTGACTTTGCTCATTTACCTATCCTCCTTTCCTGAATTTCTTGTGAGTCATCAATTGCGAATCAGTGTTCTTCCACTACGGTTGCTCCGGCGATGTAGACCATCGTCAGCATGACGAAAACGAAGGTCTGCAGAAAGGCGCCGAAGATGCCGAGGCCCATCATCGGCCAGGGAATCACGAAGGGCAGGATTCCCATGAAGATGCCGGTGGCGGCGTGCTCTCCGAAGATGTTTCCGAACAAGCGCATACCCAGCGACAGGATGCGCGCGAAATGGCCGATCAGCTCGATCGGAAACATCAGCGGAGCCAGAATGGGAAGAGGTCCCATGAAGTGTTTCACGTAGTGCACGACGCCCTGCGTCCGGATGCCCTGCCAGTTGTAGTAGAGAAACGCGCAGATGGCGAGTGCGAACGTCGTATTCGGATTGCTGGTAGGCGGCTGCAGGAAGAAGAACAGACCGAAGATGTTCGAGACGAAGATGAACGCCGCGAAGCCGCCGATGATGTAGAGGAAACGGTCGCCGTCGTGGCCGACGATGTCGTTCAGCAACCCTTTGAGGCCGCCGACGACGAGCTCCAGCATCTGTTGAAAGTGGCCGGGATTCTCCCGGCTGATCTTCCGCGACACGAGCGGGAAGACGATGGCGCTGATCAGGAGCACCAGCAGGGCCATGATCACGTGATCGGGGATGTCCCAGGCAAACCGGTGCTGCACGCTGTGCCAGAGCGCGTTGACCGGTACGTAGAGAATCGAGCTTTCGTGTTCCATTCAGGTTTTACTCGGCGAAGGTTCGGATTGTCGAATACACAGCTTCACCCATGATTCCCGCCACCACAATTGAGAACCCCAGCAACACACTTACCGCATTGATACGAGCAACGAAGATTGTGACCAGGAGCGCCACACCGAGGAGAGCAAACCTCGACAGAGTACGTACTGTCAGTCTCCAGGGGTGCCGGGCCGGCGTCGGCTGGAGCAGGGTGTCAACGATCTCCTCCAACCAAAGGAAATTGATCATAGTGACGAGGCCACTGCAAGTCAATCCGAGCAATCCACGCCATCCGCCGGTCATCAGAACCGGGACGGCAAAGACGATCCAGGCGGCCGCGGCGATGAGGCGAATGCGCCGCAAAACGACGGGCGCTGACTCATCCGGAGATGGTCTGTCATCCTGAGCCGCCGGAGCCGCATCGGGCGACAGCGCGAGCGGCGGAGGACGGTGAAGGATCTCAAAATTCGCGGCTCCGGCTGGAACCGTGTTGACGTTACGCGGCTCCGGCTGGAGTTGCGAATTTTGAGATCCTTCGCCGTCCTCCGGTGTCTTCGCCTTCGGCTCAGCGCCTTCGGCAGCCTCAGGATGACAAAGTTCCGCCATCGTTCGTCATTCTTTCCGCAAGCCGATCCGGAAAAGATTGATGAAGGCGGCGACGACGCCGAAGCCGGTGAAGATCCAGGTCAGCCAGGGACCCGTGTGAAAGAGCTTGTCCATCCCCCAGCCCCACGCATAGCCGAGGCCCATCGCGATCGGGAACATCAAGCCGATCGACGAAGCCTCGAGCAGCGTTTCGTTCTGGCGGAGTTTCTTGCGATCGTTATCGTCCGGCATGGGGCGTGAGCGCCGCGCGCGCGGCGACGTGGCTGGACGAAATGATGACCTGGTCGATCATCGGCGCGGGAAGGATGCCGAGCGCCAGCGTGACGATGAGGCAGATGCCGGCCACGATCTTCAGCGGTCTGGTGATCGCGAACTCGGCTTCGACTCCTTCGCGCAGGTACATCGCGACGACGAGCCGGAGGTAGTAGAACATCGACACGGCTGACATCAGCACGGCGATGATCGCCAGCCAGCCGAAGCCCGCCTGCACCGCGGCGGCGAAGAGAAAATACTTGCCGATGAATCCGGCCGTCGGAGGAATCCCGCCGAGGGAAAGCAGGAAGATGACCATGGCGAAAGCCCACAGCGGCGCGCGGCGGCTCAGGCCTTCGAAGTCGTCGACGCGCTCGCCGGCGTACTGGTTGCGGCGCAGCATCAGCACCGTGGCCCAGATGCCGAGGTTCGCGAAGACGTAGACGATCGAGTAAACCAGGATGCCGCGCAGCCCGAGTGCGTTGAGCGAGATGACGCCGAGCAGGATGTAGCCGGCGTGCGCGATCGACGAGTAGGCCAGCATCCGCTTGACGTTGTCCTGCGTCAGCGCGGCCAGGTTGCCAAGGATCATCGATAGCGCGGAGATCGTGGCCAGGACATAGTTCCACTCGAGGTGAAAGTCGTGCAGGCCGACGTAGAAGATGCGCGCGAAGATCGAGAAGGCGGCCGCTTTCGAGGCTGTGGAAAGGAACGCCGCGATCGGAGTCGGTGCGCCTTCATAAACGTCCGGCGTCCAGACGTGGAACGGAACGGCGGCGATCTTGAAGCAGAGCCCCGCGCCGAGCAGCATGATCCCGAACATCAGCGCATCGTTGGTGATGATCGTTGACATGGCCGCGGCGATGTCGAGCAGGTTGAGCGATCCGCAAACGCCGTAGATCAGCGAGATTCCGTACAGCAGAATCCCCGAGCTCACCGCGCCGAGGATGAAGTACTTCATCGCGGCCTCGGTGGACTTCAACTCGCTCTTGTAAAAACCGGCCAGGATGTAACTCGACAACGAGAGCAGCTCGAGGCCGATGTAGATCGTGATGAGGTGGACGCCCGAGGCCATGAACATCATGCCGCAGAGAGCGAAGGCGAGGAGCGAGTAGTACTCCCAAGGCGAGTAGCGCGACTCGGCAAGGAAGTCGTCGGAGAGCAGAACCAGCATCGCGATCGCGGCGATGAACAGGAGCTTGAAAAAGATCGCAAACCCGTCCAGCGCGAACATGGCCTGCAGCTGGCGCGATTGGTCGATGACTTCGACCGCGTGCGAGCAGGCGATCAGCGATACGGCGGTGAGAGCGAGCAGAACGAGCATCATCCACTTCGCCGGCAGCGACGTGCGGCCGCCCACGACTGGCGCGAGCAGCAGCGCCGAGGCGCCGATGGTCAGCACGATCTCCGGCAGGAGATAGATGAAGTCGTTCCAGGTCATCGCGTGGTCTCGACGGCGCTGACCACGACGGGCGCGGCCGGCGGATACTCGATCGGCCGTTTGTCAAAGTACGTCGGATCGACTTTGCGGACGACGTAGTTGACCGGCTCTTCGATGACGTCGAAGAAGACGGCCGGCTTGATTCCCATCCACACCATGATCACCACCAGCGCCAGCAGCAGCCCGAGCTCGCGGCGGTTGACGTCGAGCAGCGTTTTGTTGGCGGGGTTGTCGAGCGGACCCCAGAAGACGCGCTGGTAGAGCCACAGCAGATACGCGGCGCCGAGGACGATGCCGACGGCGGCGAACGCGGCCCAGACGATGGAACGGTTGGCGGCGCCGAGAAGGATCGTGAACTCACCGATGAAGCCGTTCAGCGCGGGAAGTCCCATCGACGACAGCGCGGCGATGAGGAAGAGCGTGGCGTACATCGGCATCTGCTTCGCGAGACCGCCGTACTCCGAAATCATGCGCGTGTGGCGCCGCTCGTACACGATGCCGACGAGCAGGAAGAGCGCGCCGGTCGAGATGCCGTGGTTGATCATCTGCAGCACGGAGCCTTTGAGGCCCATCGGATTGAGCGCGAACATACCGAGCATGACGAAGCCGAGGTGCGAGACCGAGGAGTACGCGACCAGCTTCTTCATGTCCTTCTGTACGAGCGACACGAGCGCGCCGTAGATGATACCGATGATCGAGAGCACGACGATCGGGATGATGAGCTGCTTCGTTGCGTCAGGCAGGATCGGCAGCGCGAAGCGCACGAATCCGTAGGTACCCATCTTCAGAAGGACTGCCGCGAGGATGATCGAACCGGCCGTCGGCGCTTCAACGTGCGCATCGGGCAGCCAGGTGTGAAAAGGGAACATCGGCACTTTGATCGCGAAGCCGAGGAAGAAGCCGATGAAGATCCAGAACTGAAGCTGCGGCGGAATGAGGTGTCCGATGTTGTGGTACTGCAGGACGGAGAACGTGGCCGGGTTGCCGAGACCCTTGATGTTCAGGAACGGGATCCCGCCGTCATTGAAGAAGTAGAGCGCGAGGATCGAGAGCAGCATCACGACCGATCCCGACAGCGTGTAGATGAAGAATTTGATCGCGGCGTAGAGCTTTCGCGGCCCGCCCCAGATGCCGATGATGAAGTACATCGGCACGAGCATGATTTCCCAGAAGACGTAGAAGAGGAAAAAGTCGAGCGCGCAGAACGTGCCGATCATCCCGGTCTGCAGCAGCAGCAGCAGGATGTAGTACTCCTTCTGCCGGTGGTCGATGGCCGAGTACGACGAGACGATGGCGATGATGCCCATGAACGTCGTCAGGAG
>JBAVBF010000798.1:0-6906 GCA_049586115.1 Thermoanaerobaculia bacterium
CGGCGGTGGCGATCGACAACGCCCGGCTCTATCGCGCGCTTCGCGAAGATCGCGCGCGCTCCGCCGCGAGCGAGCGCCGCTACCGTTCGCTCGTTCTGACGACGCCGACGCCGCAGGCCGTCAGCACCGCGAACGCCGCCGGCGATCGCGAAGAGGATTCGCCCTCCTGGCGCGCACTGACCGGGCAATCGTTCGAAGAGATGCGCGGCCGCGGATTCCTCGACGCCGTTTCGCAAAGCGATCGCGAACGTGTCACGCGGGCCTGGGACGAAGCGATCGCTTCGCACGCCGCGTTCGACGAGCAGTATCGGCTCCGGCTCGCCGACGGCTCGTATCGCTGGTTCGCCTCGCGCGCCGTGCCGGTCTACGACGCGGAAGGCAAAGCCGGCGAGTGGGTCTCCACGACCACCGATGTGCACGATGCGAAAGTCACCGACGACGCGCGGCGTTTTCTGGCCAAGGCGACGGAGCTTTTCTCGTCGTCGCTCAACTACGAAGAAACGCTGAAGACGCTCACGTCGCTGGCGGTACCGGAAATGGCCGACTGGTGCGCCGTCGACATGGCCGACGAGGTCAGCCCTCCGTTTCGCCGCATCGCGATCTCCCACGTCGATCCCGCCAAGACCGAACTGGCGTGGGAGCTGTACCGTAAGTACCCGCCCGATCCGGAAACGTCGCAGATCGCAGCCGTTTTGCGCACGGGCAAATCAGTTCTCGTCAGCACGATTCCCGAGGGGATGATCGAATCGTTCGTGAAGAACGAGGAACAGCTGCGCATTGCCCGCGAGGTCGGGCTGATGTCCTGGATGATCGTCCCGCTTCGATCGCGTGGCCGCGTGCTCGGCGCGATCTCCTTCATCTCGTCGGATTCGCAGCGCCGCTTCACGGAAGTCGATTTGCGGCATGCGGAAGAGTTCGCGCGCCGCGCCTCGGTGGCCATCGACAACGCGATGCTGTATCGCGACGCGCAGGAAGCGAATCGCGCCAAGGACGAGTTCCTGGCCACGCTCTCCCACGAGCTGCGCACGCCGATGACATCGATCCTCGGCTGGGCGCGGCTGCTGCGTATGGGGCTGCCGTCCGAGGAGGAAAACGGCGCCGTGGAAGCGATCGAGAAGAGCGCCCTCGTCCAGGCGCAACTCATCGACGACATCCTCGACGTCTCCCGCATCATCTCCGGCAAACTGCGCGTCGATACGGAGCCGGTCGACCTCCGCACGATCGCCGAGGCCGCGCTGACGACCGTGCATCCCGCGGCGCAGGCAAAGAACATCGAGATCCTGACGTCGTTCCCGCCGGCCCTTCCCGCTGTCGCGGGCGATGAAGGCCGCCTGCAACAAGTGATCTGGAACCTGCTTTCGAATGCGATCAAATTCACGCCGCGCGGCGGCACGGTCACGGTGCGCATCACGGCCGCGGGCTCGCTGTTGCGCATGACCGTGAAGGACACGGGCGAGGGCATCTCCTCCGACTTTCTGCCGCACGTCTTCGAAGCTTTCCGCCAGCAGGACAGTTCCACGACGCGTGTTCACGGAGGCATCGGCCTCGGCCTGGCGATCGTGCGTTACATCGTCGAGTTGCACGGCGGACGCGCGACAGTGGAGAGCGCCGGATCCGGAAAGGGATCGACGTTCACGGTCGAACTGCCGGTGCTGGAATCGGCCTCGCAGCCGGCACCGCAGCCTGCCGAAACCTCCTCGCGCCACGTATCACCCGCGCCATCGTCGCTACCATCGCTCGACGGCACAAAGGTTCTGGCGATCGATGACCAGGCCTACACACGCGACATCGTCGTCGCGGTCCTCCGCCGCTGCGGTGCCGAGGTGACGACGGCATCCTCGGTGCGCGAAGGGCTGGAGTCGGTATCGCAATCGGCACCGGATGTGATCGTCTGCGACATCGCCATGCCGCAGCAAGACGGTTACGCTTTCGTCCGCGAACTGCGTGCAAACCAAGACCCGAATATCGCGTCGCTGCCAGTGATCGCCCTGACCGCCTTCGGCCGGGCCGAAGACCAGGAACGCGCGCTCGCCTCCGGCTTCGACGACTACCTCAAAAAGCCGGTCGAACCGGCCGACCTGGCGAACGCGGTTTTGCGCGCACGGCGAACCTGACTCGTGGAGATTCGTAGCCGGGCATGGTAACGTTCTTACCGGTAAGAGTAAGAAAGGAGTCCACACCATGCGAATCACATCCAAAGGTCAGGTTACGATCCCGCAGGAAGTCCGCGAGCGGTTCGGGCTTCTTCCTGATACCGAGTCGACTTCGTCGTGAAACGAAATTCCGTCCAACTGGTGAAAGCAAAAAGTCCGAAGAAGTTGACGCGCGGAGAAGCCCTCGTTCGGCAAATGAGGGGCAAAGCGGGCCCCGGCATGTCTACCGACGAGATCATGGCGCTCACCCGGAAGTAACGGTGTACACGCTCGTCGACCGTAGCAGCGCAGGACGGCCGAAGGACCTCTAACCTGCTAACCCGGACGGGCGGCGGGTTCTCGCGAGGCAAGCACTTGGGAGGTCCTTCGACCGTCCTGCGCCGATCCGCGCTCCGCGCTATTCAGCTCCGGCGGCTCAGGATGACAGCCGCGCCTACTTCGCGATTTCGGTCACGATCGCGTCGATCGCTTTCAGCGCGTCGGACGAATCGCCGGTGTTGTGATTGATGATGATCGAGAAGTAGCGATGTCCGCCGTCCGGCATGGTGAGGATGCCGCTGAGTGCGTTGACTCCGCTGATGCTTCCGGTTTTTCCGCGCATGCGATCGGCGAACGGCAGCAGGCGCCGCCGCAGCGTTCCTTCGTCGCCGGGACGAGCGAGCATCATCCACCAGACGGCGCGGCGCGACGGCTCGTTCATCCAGCGCAGGATCGTGACGATGGCGCGCGGCGTGACGAGATCGTCGGGTGATAGGCCGCAGCCGTCGACGAAGCGGAAGTCGCTGTTCGCAACACCGGCCTCGGACGTCAGAAACCGCCGCTCGATCTCTTCCGACGCTTCGTACGACGCCGGTTGCGCGGAAAGCCCCTTGAACAACATCTCGGCGTAAAGGTTCTGGCTCGGCTTCAGGACGACGGAGAGCAGTTGCCAGAGCGGAGGCGATTCGATGATTGCGATCCGTTCCCCCCAGGTTCGCGGAATCGCATTCGCCGTCGTCTTGCCGGAAACGCGAATCCCGGCATGTTGCAACGCATCGCGCAGAGCCTGCGCGGCATAGAGCGCGGGATCGGCGATGCCGGCGAGCGTTTGAAAATGCTCCGGCATGCTGCCGGTCATCGCGATCGTGTTCGTCGCATCGGACCGCACGCTCGGCTCGCCCCTTCCGCACACAACATTCGCCGTCGCCGGCACGAAGGACGGATCGGTCGCAATCACCGGCGCCGCGCAATGATCCGCAACGATACCGACGACGTTCTCGTTGTACGCAAGCGCATCGGTCGGGACGGCGTAGTCGCTGCCGAGGTTGCCGACTTTCCAGGTGGCCGGGATGGTGACGCGGTCGAATAGCGAGACATCGGCGATGACGTCGCGCACTTCGGCGATCCCTTTTTTCTGCAGTGCGGCGACGAACGGTGCAAAGACGGCGTCGCGGTCGAAGGCCCACCGTCCGCCGAGGGAGGGATCGCCTCCGCCGCGGATGATGAGGTCGTCGCCGTCGCGCCACAGCTCCGTCGCAATCTGATGATCGAGCCCTTCGCACGAAGCGACGGTCGCGGCTGCGAACAGTTTTCGATTCGACGCGGGAACCAGCAGCGTCGTCTCGTGGCGCACATAAATCGTGCGGCCTGCATCGTCGACGATGTCGATGCCCCAGATCGCGCCGGCGAGTTGCGGCCGGTGCCGGATGGCATCGATGCGGTGCGTCAGCGATTGGCTTCGCGCCGTCGCGCACGCGGCAAAGAGGATTGCAAACAGCGGCAGCACCCTACGCAAAAGTCATCTCCTCCAACGATTTCTCCAGATTGCGATGCATCGCCGCGAGCATGCCGTCGAAATCGGCATTCGGAAATCGGGAACGAAGCCGCTTCGCGATCGCATGCGCCTTCAGGCAAGCGCCGTAGTCGCGTGCGAACGCGTAAACGGAAACTGCGGGTGCCGGGTGTCGAGTGTCGGGTGTCGAAGCGTTGATCCCGGAGAGGTGATTGGCCACGCGCGCGATCACCGCATCGTCATTCGTCTGCTGCGCAGCATCGAAAAGAAACAACGCGTGCGCGCTGACGATGTCGCCGTCGTTCGCGATGACGTTCGCAACGAGTGAATCGACGTCAACAGCCGTCCCACTCCCCACGCCCAACTCCCCGCTCCCGACCGCCACCATTTCCCATACACCGACACGCAGCATCGCGTACCGCCCTTTTTCGCCGAGAAGATCCGCGAGGCGCATGGCGGCGGAGGCGACGATCAGTTTGTGGCCGAGGTCTTCGAAATCGTCGGAAGCGACGGCGAAGAAGTCGGAGGCAAAGTCCACATCGTTGTATCGCCTGGCCAGCCATCGCTCCGCGCGCAATCGATCGGACGCCGCGATCGACTCGCGCAACTCCTCGACATCGCCGCGCTGATCCACATCGATCTTCGGCGGATCGAGCATCGGAGGCTCGCTCCACGGCTGCCGGCTCGTCGCCGCGTAAATCGCGCACTGCACGACGGCGTCGTCAAATCGTCCGCCGAGGTCGTCGCGAAGATCCCAAACCGACAGACACGCCAGCAACGCATGCATCGAATGCTGCGACGGCGCAAACGCCAGCACCGCAAACCGCGTCACCGCCGTCCACGTCTCCTCGGCCGAATGCGCCGCGCGAAACTCCGCGACAGCAGCAGGAATGGCCGCAAGATCGCGTTCGATGAGGGGCTCGTAATTCATGCGCGCGTAAGAGTACGCGCTAGTGCTTCTTCTTCGGCGCCACCTTCGGTTTCGACGTCGTCGTGGCGCCTGGCGTTTTCGCGGTCTGCGGGTTCGTCAATACGCCGCCGTCTTCTTCGGAGCGTCCGTCTTCGACGTCGACTGTTTGCGTCACGGCGTCGCCGCCGTTGACGGCCGGCTGGGCGGCGGCCGGGGCGATGGTCTGCGTCGTCTGCGCGGTGCCGGTCGCTGATGACGACTTACGCCCGCGGCAGCCGGAGGCGGAAAGCGCGAGCGTCAACAGAATCAGGAACGACAGCGTGGCTGTTTTCTTCACGAACACCTCATCGACGGAGTGATCAAAGCTGGATTGACACCACCATGCAATTTCCCTGACAGGATTCGCTACAATGCGCCGCCGATGGACGCGCGGAAGCGGATCGGTATTTTCGGATGGGGCGTCGTCGCTCCGAAGTCTCCAGACATCGCCACCTTCGAACGGAATCTCGAGCGCGCCGACAGCTGGCTTTCACCATTCAGAGGGTTCGGACCGTCAAATTTCCTGGTCGGCTACCCTGAATTCGACTTCGAAACCTACCACGACTGGTTCGATCAGCGCTTTCCGCCCGCGAAGTTCAAGCAGCTCTACGACAAGATGGGACCGATGGTGCTGTCGTGCATCGGCGCGTTCATCCAGTCGCTCGCGCAGAATCCCGGCGTCGAGGAGTACCTGCAATCGCTCGGCACCCAGGCGCACGTCTACATCGGCACCGGCCTCGGCGAGATCACCATCACCGCGACCGAGACGATGGCGTACGACCGCGCGCTCCGGAAGTGGAACGAATTCTGGGCCACGCCCGAGCGCTGCGCCGCCTTGCGAGCGCACCTCGGCGGTGAACACGATCCCGCCGCGCCGCGCGATCCCGCCGAATTTCCGATCGGCTGCGAAGAGTGGATCGACGCCAAACATGCGTGGGAAGAATTCTGGGCCGCGAAGAGCGCCACCCTCCTCCAATACCTTGCCGAGGCGGCTGACATTCAATCCGAGCCGGTGCCGCCGTCATCCGGATCGGCGAAGCTCAGCACGATCCGCCAGAAACTGAACAAGGTCCGCGCCCTGAACAAAAAGTGGGGCTGCCCGGACGAACCGTGGGCCGCGGTGTCGCCGAACCTGCTCTGGAACATCTCCAACATCCCCGCCTCGCAGGTTTCGATGATCGGCCGAATCGTCGGACCGGCATTCGCGCCGGTGGCGGCGTGCGCGTCCTTCGGCGTCGCGCTCAAGATGGCCATCGACGCCATCAACCTCGGCGAGGCCAAAGCGGTCGTCATCGGCATGACCGATCCTCCCCCGCACCCGCTGGTCATCTCCGCGTTCTACAACGCTAACGTTCTCTCCGCCGACGCCGACGTCTCGCGTCCGCTGACCGCGCTCAAAGGCACGCACATCGCCGGCGGCTCGTGCGTCTGGATCGTTGGCGACGCCGAGGAGTTGATGGCGCAGGGCTTCCATCCGCTCGGCATGGAGATCGTCGGCGTCGGCACGTCGTCCGACGCGCACCACATCATCACGCCGACGAAAGGCGGACCGCAGCTGGCGATGAAGCAGGCGATGGAAAACGTGCGCGCCTCGGAAGTGACCACGTGGGACATGCACGCCACGGCCACGCCCGGCGACGCCACCGAGATCGTGAATTCGCTGGAGCTGTTGCATCCCGCCGTCCTCTTCACCGCGCGCAAAGGAACGTTCGGCCACGGGATGTCCGTCGGCGGCGCCTGGGAATTGACTGCACAACATCTGGGCATGTCCAAAGGCCGCCTCTATCCGATTCCGCTGACCGAGGGCGAGTTGCACGCGGATGTAAAAATCCACGACGCGAAATTCGTCTCCGGCGACGGCTGCACGCTCGACCACGGCTACAGCGGCAAATTGAGCATGGGCGTCGGCGGCATCAACTCCTGCGTGATCAGCCGCCGATGGGATGAGGCATTCATCGAAGAGCACCTCGCGGAACCGGCGAAAGAAGCAACCCTGTCATCCTGAGCCGCCGGAGGACGGTCGAAGGACCTCC
>JBAVBF010000799.1:0-10992 GCA_049586115.1 Thermoanaerobaculia bacterium
CGGTAGAGCGACAGCGCGCGCGTCGTGTCGCCCCGTTTCGCGAGGACGTCGCCGATGTGCTCGTGGACGGTGGCGTCGCGCGGAAGGATCCGGGCGGCATCGTTCAGATATTTTTCGGCGAGCTCCAGTTTGCCCTGGCGGAAATACGCCCAGCCGAGCGAATCGAGGTAGGCGCCGTTGCCCGGCTCCTGTGTCACAGCTTTGGTCAGCATGGCCGCGGCGCGTTCGAGATTGGTGCCCTGCTCGGCCCACATGTAGCCGAGGTAATTCATCGTGCCGGCGTTCTCGGGGTTCTTGGCGAGGATATCGAGGAACGTTTTCTCGGCCTCCGCTTTGTTGCCGGAACGCTCCAGCGCGGCGCCGAGCTCGAACTGCAACTCGACGTCATCCGGCTTGGTGCGCAGCGCTTCGCGGACGACGGCAATCGCCTGGTCGTACTGATCGGCCTGCACGTACGCCTCGGCCGCGGAAATCGTGTTGCGGACGCCGAACTTCGACTGCGTGGAGGCGGCGACGCGCGCGCGATCTTTGTCGCCGGCCCGCGCCAGCATTTCGATGTAGCGCGCGTTCACGAACGGATCGGACGCATATTTGTCAACCAGCGGCTGCAGCAGCGTCACCGCGTCGGCGTAGCGTTTCTGTTTGCGAAGCGCGTCGAGGGCGATGTTGATCGGCTGCGGATTCGGTTTGTCGTGAAAGACGAAGAGCGGCTTCGCGGCGTCGATCGCCTGTTGCAGATTGCCCTTCTGCAGATCGATGAATGCCAGCTGCGTTTTCGCCAGCGTTTGCGGGCCTTCGGGAACATCGGAAACGGCGAGCAGCGTGCGGAAGGTCTTCGCCGCCTCGTCGTACTTCTTCCGGCCGACCTGCGTCAGGCCGAAGCTGGCCAGGACGTCGGGATCGTCGGGAGTCTTTTCGAGCAGCTGGCGATAGATGCGATCGGCTTCATCGTAGCGTTCGAGATCGCTGAGCGACTCCGCGAGGTAGTACTGCGTGCGCGTATCTTTCGGGTCGGCCGCAAGCAGCGCTGTGAAACGCGAGCGCGCTTTTTCGGGCAGACCGGCGCGCAGGTAGAAGTACGCCTGCTGCCGTTGAAAATCGAGATTGGACGGATCTTCGTTGATGAGCGGCTGCAGAATATCGGCCGCTTTCTGCCAGTCGCCGGTGCTCTGATAAACGTCCACGAGTTGCTGGATGGCGAGGCCGAAGGTCGGATCGACTTCGACGGCGCGCTCGAGATACTTGATCGCTTCCGCGCCGCGGCCGAGTTTCGTCAGCACCTGCGCATAGGCGTAATTGAGGCCGCGCTGATCGGGCGCGCGCTCGAGCATCGAGGCGATGATTCTCTCGGCCTCGGCGGGACGGCCACTCGCCGAGTAGATCTGCGAGATGGCCATGCCGGTGCCGAGATCGTCGGGATAAACCTTGAACGCGTTCTGGAGATGGAGAAGCGCGTCATCGACTTTCGTTTTGTCGGTGCCGGCGCGGTCGAGAAGGACGCGTCCGAGGACACGTTCGGCGTCGTAGAAGTTCGGCTGCAGCGCGACGACCTTGCGCAGTTCGGCTTCGGCGGCGTCGATCTTCGACGCGTCGACGAGAATCATCGCGCGCTCGTAGAGCACGACCGCGTTCTGCGGATTCTTCGCCACGATCTTGTCCATGCGGGAAAGCGCCTCGTCGAACCGGCCGTCGTCGGCGGCGAGCTTGGCAAGGATGAATTCGTAGGGATCGTCCGAAGTCTGTTGCGCTCCGGCGGAAACGCTGAGCGCGAGGAACGCGAGCAGCAGAAATGCGTACTTCGTCATCAGTCTCATGGTCATCACTCGGCAGAACGGAACACGGTTGGCGCGCGCTGCATTCTGAGTCTTGTCAATGAAGCGCACGCACAGTAAGACGGATTCTGTAGCAGCCCGTTTCATGCCACATTGTGTTAAAAGCGGCGCAAAGAACATAGGGGATCGGGCGTGAGTCTGGAGCGGATCGAGATCACACCGTTCGCGGTGATCGCCGGCGAAATCCTGCAACAGCGCAGGACCGGCTCGCTGACGATCGTGCATGCGCCGCTGCGGCGGAATCTTTACTTCGCGCAGGGCGAGTTGGCGCTGATCACGTCGACGGCACCGGAGGATTCGCTGGCCGATTTCCTCGTGCGCCGCGGTGCGATCACGGGCGATCGCGCGCTGCCGCTCGCCGCCGCCGATGCACTCGAAGCCGCGGCGCGGTTCCATGAGTCCGGCCTTCTCGACATGTCCGCGCGCCAGACGCTGCTTCGCGAGTGGATGACGTCGCTGTTCATCCCGCTGTTCTCGCTCGACGAAGGGACGGCGGCGTTCACCGACGTTGAAGCGATCGAGCCGGACAAACGCGTGTTTCTGCAGTCGATGCCGGCGGTCGTGCTCGACGGCATCCGCGCCATCACCAACGGCCTCGTGCTCCGCCGCTCCCTCGGCGATCTGAAACGGACGATCGAACCGGACCACACCACCACGATTTCGCTGGATGCTATTCCGCTGACGGCTGCGGAACGGACGATCGCCGAGGCGCTGAACGAGCCGCAGACGATCGAGACGTTTCTGAAACAGTTCACCAGTGACTCGGTCACGGCGGCGCGCGTGGTCATCGCGATGATGACGCTCGGCCTGTTCTCGGTCGTCACGCACGCCGCGCGTCCTATCGTCGCGATCGACGACAGCGACATGCATCGCGATCTGGAGTTGCTTGCCGCGATCGGCTCAAACGATCAGCGATCGTTGCGCGCTGTCGGTTTCTCGCGGCAATTGCCGTCGCTCGATCACTACCAGCTTCTGGAGATCCCGCGCGCCGCAACGCGCGGTGCGATCGTGGCGGCGGCGGATCAGAAAAAGCAACAATACAATCCGTCCACGTATCCGCCGGTGGTGAAGGACGCGCTGGCCGCGATCAACAAGCGGATCAATGAGGCGTCCGCGGTCCTGGAGAATCCGGTGCGGCGTTCGGCCTACGACAAGCTGCTCGATCAGCGCACCGGGCGAGGCGGCGAGGAGTTGCAGCGTCGCGCGACGCAGCGCTCGATCGCCAATCAGAATTTTCAACGCGCGCGCGAGCTGAGCGCGACCGGCGACTACTACGGCGCGATCGTGCTTCTCAAACAAACGGTGAACTACGCGCCCGATCACGCCGCGGCGTGGCACCTCCTCGGCGCGTGCCAGGAGCGCAATCCGAAATGGCGCCGCGACGCCGCGGAGAGTTTTCAGCGCGCGCTGTCACTCGATCCGAACTCCGTCGACGTCCTGATCTCCCTCGGCGATCTCTATCGAACGGAGGGGCTCATCTCGCGCGCCCAGAGTTGCTACGAGGATGTGCTGAAGATCGCCGCGGATCATGCCGAGGCGAAAAGCCGTTTGGCGGCGATTCGAAAGAAGTAGCGGCTACCGAACGTCTTCCGGTTTGTTGTCCGCCAGTTCGTCGCGCGGATCGTCGGCACTCTTCGGCGAGTTTTCGCCGCTGTGCTCTTCGCGGCCGGCACCTTCGTAGCCGAGGACTTCCGCGCCGCGGATCACTTCGATTTTCTGCGTGTCTTCTTCGGTAGCGCCTTTTTCGTCTTCGCTCATGGGGTATTGCTGAGCAAGATTGGCGCCGTCGGCTTGAGGAGGACGGTTCGCGCGGGGAATGCGAAGAGGCGGAGGACACGGAGAGTTGCTTTTCTCTGCCTCTCCGCGCGCTCCGCGTGAAACCGTTCCCCTTTGAGCATGCCTACATCAACTCGCGCATGATCTGGTCGAGCGCTTCCTTGGGCGGACGCGTTTCTGCTTCGTTGAGCGACCAGAGAGGTTTGTCGGTCATGTTCAGCAGCGTCAGGAAACTCTTCTTCTCGGGCCGGAGATAGATGAGGCCCGTAAGCATGGCGCCGTCATCGAGCGCTTTGTGGGAGCGCTGGAGCGCCTGAACCGCGTTCGACGGGTCATAGTCCTCTTCCAGTTTTTTCAGGAGCAGACGCGAGCCGTCGTGCAGCGTGACTTCGCGCATCGTGCCGGGCTCGTAGTCGATCTCGATCTGTTCGTACGACTGCACGAAACCGATCTGGTGGAGCAGTTCGTCGTGCTCCTTCGAATACGCGTAACCCTTCGTCGAGCCGTCGTGATTGTTGAAGGTGACGCAGGGGGAGATGACGTCGATGACGGCGAGGCCGTCGTGTGCGATGGCGGCTTTGAGGATGTTCACCATCTGCTTCGGATCGCCGGCGTAGCCGCGCGCCACGAAGCCGCAGCCGAGCTCCACGGCCAGCGCGCAAAGATCCATCGGCGGCAGATCGTTGATCACACCGGTCTTCAGCTTCGAGCCTTCGTCGGCAGTCGCGGAGAACTGCCCTTTTGTCAGGCCGTACACGCCGTTGTTTTCGATGATGTAGATCATCGGGATGTTGCGGCGGACGAGGTGCATGAACTGGCCGAGGCCGATCGAGGCCGTGTCGCCGTCGCCGGAGACGCCGATGCTGACGAGCGTTTGATTGGCGAGCATCGCGCCCGTCGCGACGGCGGGCATGCGTCCGTGCACGCTGTTGAATCCATGCGCGCGGCCGAGGAAGTACGCGGGCGTTTTGGATGAGCAGCCGATGCCGGAGAACTTTGCCACCTTCTCCGGCTTCACGTTCATCTCGTAAAAGGCGCGGACGATCTGGTTGCTGACGGCATCGTGGCCGCAGCCGGCGCAGAGCGTCGACTTGCCGCCCTGGTAGTCGAGCGCCTTGAGTCCGAGGCGGTTTTCCTTCGGCGCGGCGGCTTCGTTGGGGAGTTTGAGAACGCTTTCAGCCATGGCTTAGTCCTCTCCGATCGTCTGTGTGGCGGCTTCGGCGCCGAGGCCGATCTTGGTGACGCGCGTGCCGTCTTTTTCCATCTGCAGCAGCGAGTCGGTGATCGACCGCGCGTCGCAGGGCAGACCGCTGTAGTGCAGTATTTTGCGCAGCTTGTGCTGGATATCGCCCACTTCGAGGCGAAGCAAATCGCCCATCTGCCCGTCGCGATTCTGCTCGACGACGTAGACGCGTTCGTGTTCTTCGATGAATGCCTTGACGTCGTCGGTGAAGGGAAGAGCGCGCAACCGGAGGTAGCTGGTCTCGACGCCATGCTCGTTCCGTAGCTGATAACGCGACTCTTCCAGCGCGATGTCGGTCGTGCCGAATGCGATGAAGCCGATGGTCGCGTCGGGACGGCGATCGATCACTGGCTGCGGAACGAACTGCTTCGCGGTCTGGAACTTTTTCGCCAGCCGATCGACGGTCGCTTTGTAGTCGGACGGCTTCTCGGAATACCGGGCGTGCGTATCGTGGCCGGAGCCGCGCGTAAAGTACGACGCCATCAGATGGTCGGTGCCGGGCAGCGTGCGATACGGGATGCCGTCGCCATCGACGTCGAGGTAGCGTCCCCACTTTCCCCCCAGTTCTTCGAGTTGCTCCGCGTTGAGCACCTTTCCTCGGCGATACGGCTTCGTCGGATACGTGAACGGATCGGACATGTGGTTGTTCATGCCGAGGTCGAGATCGGAGAGGACGAAGATCGGAGTCTGGAACATCTCCGCGAGGTCGAGCGCCTCGCCGGCGAAGTCGAAGCATTCGGAGACAGAGCAGGGGATCAGTGCAATATGTTGCGTATCTCCGTGCGAAAGATAATGCACTTCGAAGATATCGCCCTGCGCGGTACGGGTGGGTAAGCCGGTCGACGGTCCCACGCGTTGGATGTCCCAGATCACGCCCGGCAATTCGGCGAAGTAGCCGAGACCTGCGAATTCGGCCATCAATGAGATGCCGGGGCCTGAAGTCGATGTGAGTGACCGCGCGCCCGCCCATCCCGCTCCCAACACCATCCCCATCGCGGCCAGTTCATCCTCGGCCTGCACAATCGCGAACGTTGCTTTGCCGTCCGGTCCGATGCGGTGCTCTTTCATGTATTCGATCAGCGATTCGCACAGCGACGACGACGGCGTGATCGGATACCAGGTGACGACAGTGACGCCGGCGAACATGGAGCCGATGGCCGCGGCGGCGTTGCCGTCGATGATGATTTTGCCGGCTGTGGCGTTCATGCGCTCGATGCGCCAGCGGTGTTGCGCGGGCAGGTTCTCCAGCGCGTACGACATGCCTTTGTCGATGGCGGCGACGTTGGGATCGATCGCTTTCTGTTTTCCTTTGAACTGTTTGGTGATGGCGTTGACGATCTCGTCGCGCTCGATGCCGAGGCGCTCGGCCACGATGCCGACGTAGATCATGTTCGTGAGCAGCTTGCGGAGCCGCGAGTCCTGCGACAGCTCGCCCGCCAGTTTCGCGAACGGGACTTCGAAGAAGGTGACGTCATGTCGTAGATTCTTACAGGCCAACGGCGCGTCGTAGATGCAGACGGCGCCGGGCTGCAGAGCCATGACGTCTTCGCGCGCCGTCGCGACGTTCATGCAGATCATGATGTCGACTTCTTTTTTGCGCGCGATCCAGCCGTCTTTGTTCGCGCGGATGGTGAACCACGTCGGCAGCCCGGCGATGTTCGAGGGGAACATGTTCTTGCCGCTGACCGGCACGCCCATCTGAAAGATCGAGCGCATCAGGACGTTGTTCGAGGACTGGGAGCCGGAGCCGTTGACGGTGGCTACGTGGATCGTGCAGTCGTTGACGGTCGAGGCGGCGCCGGTCACAGGTTCATCGAGAACCGCCGTCGCGGTCATGCTTTCGGACACGTCTTTCTCCTTTGATGGATGGTTTGGAAAGACTCGGGCGGGATCATTTTGGAGGAGGCGGATTGTACACCCGGGGTGTGGGGCGTAGGGGGTGGGGTGTCGGATGACGATGATCGGGTTCTATCTCCCACACCTACTCCCTACTCCCCACACCCCGTCGTAAGATGCCCCGCTCATGCTTCGAACCATCTGGGCCATCATCGTGGCGATCGTGGTGACCATTCCGTGCGCGACGACGGTGCTGCTCATC
This sequence comes from Thermoanaerobaculia bacterium, assembly GCA_049586115.1. GTDB lineage: Bacteria > Acidobacteriota > Thermoanaerobaculia > Gp7-AA8 > Gp7-AA8 > JADGNZ01. Next base: position 6,950 of record JBAVBF010000799.1, read on the forward strand.
GCCATGCTGTCGTCGGCATCGCCCTTGATCGATCCGGTGATCCGATTCTGGGCGCGAGTCGTGTTGTGGGGCGCGGGGATTGAGATTCGCGGCGATGGGACGGAGACGATCGATCGCGCGAAGCGCTACATCCTGACCGCGAATCACCACTCCTACTTCGACATCCCCTGCATTTTCGCGGCGATCCCGCAGCCGATCCGATTCATGGCCAAGAAGAGCCTCTTCAGCATCCCGATCTTCGGCTGGGCACTCGCACGCGCCGGCTTCATCCCCATCGACCGCAAGAACCGGCGTACCGCGGTGAAGTCATTCGACCTGGCCGTGGAGCGCATCCGCAAAGGCAACACGATCGTGATCTTCCCCGAGGAGGGCCGCTCGCGCGAGGTGGACATGCGTCCGTTTCAGCGCGGCGCGTTTCTGCTGGCGATTCGATCGGAGCTGCCAATCCTGCCGCTGGCAATCGACGGAACCTACGAAGTCCTCCGCGTCGGCGCGAAACGGATCACGCCCGGCGTGGTGACGATCCGCGTCGGAACGCCGATCGAAACCGCCGGCGTGAGCGTCCGCGCAAAGGACACGCTGCTGGAGCAATCGCGCGGACAGATCGAGAAGATGCTCGATCCGACGTCTGCCTAAGGTTTTGCTGCGCGGCGAGTGGCCTCCACGTGCCGGCGGCACGGCCAGTTGATTTTCACGAAGTACGAGGCGCGGAAGCGCCGGGCTCCTTGTCCGTTCCCGCGAAGAGTATATATGCCAGATTTATTTCCTGACGTATATCAGCCTCGCGGTTAATAAAGCGATGCTCGATATAGCAGGGGTGGCAAAGACCACTCTTGCGGGAAAGGAGCTAATGATGGCTGTGCAATCGCTTTATAGGGCGATCAACGGATCGAATGCTGGCACTGTTCCTGTTTTTGAACGGGCAGTATTGGGGCGTACAGTCCATGCCGACTTTGGCCGGCGTTTTCGGAACCCCACAGATATCCGACGTTTCGACAATTACCGGCCCGTATGGACCCGCAATCGATGGGGGGTCCTTCCTGTTACGCGTCCCAGGTACTGCCGGCGTGTACTTAATGTGCACAAGCAATTATACGGCGTACCCCATCACGAGTATGGCGGCGCTGCAGTTCTATCAGTTCGGCGGCACGATATACCCAGTCAGCGCTGAGGATCAGGTTGTTGCGGATTGGGCATGGAGCACATCCAATGCAGGCGCCGAAATTAATATGCCGACTGGGTGAGGCGATGGCGCTCCCGGAACAGCCCCCGCTACCGTATGGTCCTGTTGTGATCGCCTGACTTTCGAATCGCTTGCGCAACGAGAGCTCGATCCTCGTCCCCCAGCGTCCGCACTTCGATCGTGAAGCGGTCATCGACGATGCGTCCCGCGATCGGCGGATCGTGTTGCAGGAAACGCAAGGCCAGTTGACTGGCATTGCCCGGCACTTCGATTGCGATCGACGGGATCGTTTCGGTCGGCGTCGTCCCGCCGCCGAGGGCGCAGGCGCTTTCGATGACGCGGCAGGACGTTCCGGCGATCATTTGCGCGACGCGGGAACGAAGTTCGTCGAGTGGAGTCGCCAGCATGCGGTAGATCGGGATCTCGATTTCGTGGCGGGCCGTGGCGAAGGCGCGTAGCGTCTCGGCGATGATCGCGTACGACTCCTTCCCGGCGCGCAATGCGCGCATCAGCGGATGCTTGCGGCAGCGGTTGATGATCTCGTCGCTGCCGAGAATGAGTCCGCCCTGCGTGGCGCCGATCAGTTTGTCCGTCGAGCAGGTGATGGCGTCGACGCCTAACGCGATCAGCTGACGGATCGTCGGCGCCGAGGTGAAGCCGTAGGGCGCGAGATCGACGACGCGTCCGCTTCCTTCGTCGTACAGCAGCGGGATGCCGCGCTCTTTGCTGATCGCGATCAGCTCTTCGATCGTTGGCGACTCGGTGAAGCCGACGATCTCGAAGTTGGAGCGATGTACGCGGAGCATTGCTGCCGAGGCGTCGGAGATGGCGGCGTCGTAATCGGCGGAGCGCGTGCGGTTCGTCGTTCCGACTTCGCGAAGCCGCGCGCCGCCCTGCTGAATGACGTCGGGAACGCGGAAGGAGCCGCCGATCTCGACAAGCTCGCCGCGCGAGACGATCACCTCGCGGCCGCCGGCGACGGCTGCCAGGAGCAGCAGAGTTCCGGCGGCGTTGTTGTTGGTCAGGATCGCCGCTTCGCATCCGAAGAGCGTCCGGCAGAGTTGCGTCAGATGTTCGTCGCGCCGTCCGCGGCTGCCATTTTCGAGGTCGTATTCGAGGTTGGAGTAGCCGGTCGTGATTGCGGCAGCGCGCGACCAGATGGCCTCGTCGATCGGCGAGCGGCCGAGGTTCGTGTGGATGATGATGCCGGTGCCGTTGATGACGCGGCGTAGCGTCGATGCGGTCGCGGCGATGAGCGCGTTGAAGACTTCATCGGCGGCGACATCCGCATCAAACGGTCTCCGCTCGTTGCGCAACGTCTCGAGGTAGGCGACCACCGCATTCTTCACCGCATCCCGCCCGAAGTCGCGAATCGATGCCGCGAACGTATCGCCGGAGAGGAGCCGCTCCACCGACGGGATGCTCCGGAGCGCGGAATCTCCCGAGGATGGCCTCGATTTAGGCATGGGCGCGTATTGTATCGGCCAGACCGTGATCAAACAGGACGACGAGCTGGACAAGCTCGAAGAAGACATCCGCAAGCTGAAGAATAAGTACGACCAGTTCTTCGCCTGCATCCAGAAGTTCCCGCCGATGCACGAGCGGCGTCAGCTCGAGGTTTACATCTACGAGCTCGGCAAACAGAAGATGCGCGACAATGCCCGCCGCTTCCGCTACTCGCAACTTCTCACGCGCTACAACCAGCATCGCGAGATGTGGGGCCGCAAGATGCGCGAGCGCGAGGAAGGTCCGCTCGACTTCCGGCGCCGGGCGGCGGCGTTGAATGAACCAATCGCGGCGGTCGCATCGCCGCCACCGCCCAACCGCGTAACGTCGCCGAAGCTCGATCCGTATGTAAAGGTGGCGCCGGGCACGAACGGTGAAGAGATCCAGCGGCTGTACGGCGATATCGAAAAGGAACACCTGAAGCTGGGCAGGCTTCCGAACATCACCATCGAGCAGTTGAAATCAATGATTCAGAAGCAGAGCGATCTCGTACGCGAGAAATATCATGTGGACGTCGTCGCCTTCCGTGTGGACGTCGTCGACGGCAAAGTGAAGTTGAAAGCGAAACCGATCCAGGAATGATGATGAAACGTCTCCTACTCATTGCCGCAACCGTGGCGCTGGCTTCCTGCGGCTCCATGCCTCACCACCACGATCAGAACCCCTACGCGAATCCGTTCTACGGCCGCTACCTGAACACCGGCTCGCAACTGGACGCGCAGATCACCGCGACGGTAAACGCGCTGCAAGCGAATCCGCATTCAGCCAGCCTGCACAATCAGCTCGGCCAGATGCTGCTGCAGAAAGGCTTTCCGAAGGACGCGGAAGTGGAGTTCGAGCGCGCCGTCAACGCCGACTCTCATTTCTACCCGGCCTGGTACAACCTCGGCCTGGTGCGCATGTCGCGCGGCGACTGGAGCGGCTCGCATTTCGCGCTCGCGCGCACCGTGCACTACAAGCCGGGGCATTCGGCGGCGCTGTTCCAGCTCGGCCTGATGGAAGAGGAACGCAATCATCAGGACGCGGCCATCGACTATTACGCGAAGGCACTCATGATCAATCATTCGCTGCTCGACGTGCGCGTGAATCCGCGCATCCTCGACAGCAAATTGATCGACCTGGCGCTGCTGAAGGCGTATCCGAAGGCGCACGCGCGCGAAAGCATGTCGTTTCAGGCGACGCCGCCCGGCTACGTGCAGCAGGGTCTCGAAGCAGCATCGACGCAACCGGCCGCGAAGGACATCGTCACGCCCGCGCCGCCGCTGACGGATCCGTCCATGCAGGCGCCGCCGCCGACGGCAGGCACTCCGGTACAGCCGGCGCCGCAGCCGGCCAAGCCGCCGCTGTAACGACG
>JBAVBF010000800.1:0-1679 GCA_049586115.1 Thermoanaerobaculia bacterium
GAAGTCGGAGGCAGCATCAACGTCGTCGATGTGAAGAAACAACGCGTGATCCAACACATCAAACTGCGGCCGGCAGATCATCCGGTCGGCGTCGTGCTCTCGCCGGACGGCAAGCGGCTCTACGCAGCGACGGGACGCGGCAACGCGGTCGCCGTCATCGATACGCACACGAATCGCGTTCTGCAATACATCGCGGTCGGCAATCGTCCGTGGGGCATCAACCTGACACGCGACGGGCGCACGCTCTACACCGCGAACGGCTTGTCGAATGACCTCTCGGTGATCGATACCGCGTCCGGCCGCGTCACCGCCACGATCAAAGTTCCAGACGGGCCTTGGGGCATCGCGGTCGCGCCGTAGCTATCCCCACATCCCCGACTTCGCCAGCTTCTGAATCTTCTTCAGGATGCGATCCTTCTTGAAACCGCGAACGTGGTCGATGTACAGACTGCCGTTGAGGTGATCGATTTCGTGGCAGAGCGCGCGGGCCATGAGTCCTTCGCCGCGCATCTCACGTTCCTGTCCGTTGCGATCGGTGAAGCGAACCTTCACGCGCTCCGGCCGCGTGACGTTTTCGACGAAGTCCGGAATCGAGAGGCATCCCTCTTCTTCGGTGATCTGCCCTTCCATCTCCACGAGCTCCGGATTGATGAAGATGTGCAGGTTGCCCGGCTTCTTGCCGACCGACAGATCGATCACCGTCAGCCGCTTCGAGACGCCAACCTGGTTCGCGGCCAGTCCGACGCCGGGCGCCGCATACATCGTGTCGACCATGTCGTCGATCAACTTCTGCAGCGCCGCGTCGATGTCGCCGACCGGCTGCGTCGGATTGCGCAAAACGGGATCGCCGTATTTGACGATGGGAAGAACGGACAAGGTGTGCTCCTACTTTTTCTTCAAACTCTCGATCATCGCCTCGACCGTGTGCTCGGCGCGGCGTTGATAAAAGTCGTTGAGCACCTTGCGGATTCCGGGGTAGGTCGCCAGCGCGTTGTCGAGTTTGTCTTTGTCGAGACGCAGCAGATCGGTGCGCTGGGACGCGGTGATCGTGGCAGTGCGCGGCTTGCCCGTGAGCATGCTCACCTCGCCGAAGAAATCGCCCTCGCCGAGGCGGGCCAGGTAAAGCGCGGAGCCTCCGGCGCCGTTGGTAAAAACCTTCACCTCGCCGCTGGCGATGATGTACATCGATGCGCCCGGTTGCCCTTCGCTGATGATGACGCTGCCCTCGTCGTGCGACTCGAGCTCCATCTCCCGCACCAGCGCGTCGCGCTCTTCGTCGCTCAGCACTTCGAACAGCGGCGACTTCGGCACGGGGCGCGTGAAGAGCGGATCGCTTTTCCCCGCCGTCGTTTCCTGCGGCGCCAGCGCGGCGATCTGACCGCGCAGCTTCTCCGCCTTCTTGGCGACGGCGATGGCCTGCACAGTCAGCCCGTTGTCCTCGTAATACTTCGCCGTGTGCTCGTACTGCGCGATGGCCTCGTCGTGTTGCCCCGCGCCGGCGAGTGCATCCGCGTACTGCAGACGGATGCGGGGATTGGACTGGTACTTGTCGAGGTCGCGTTTGAGGAGCGGAACCGCGCGCGCATATTCGCGCCGCGCGAGTAGCGATGCCCCGCTTTCGTTTTCGTCAGCCATGGATTGGGATTGTATCGGCAACAGCGTAGTGCGGGCGTCTCGCC
>JBAVBF010000801.1:0-16210 GCA_049586115.1 Thermoanaerobaculia bacterium
CTGTTAGAAACTTTCGGCGCCTCGCGGCGTCTATACATGCGAGACAACGGAGGAATTCAATGAGCAGCGCCATCAAGACGACGGACGAAGCGAGACTTGCCGAGGAGATTGTGGGGACGTTGGAGGCAGATGCGGTACGGGTCTGCTCGGACGACCGCGACTCGATTCGCTTCTCGATCCGCGCCGCCGGGATGAAGCTCCGCTCCATCGTCCTCCGCCGCTGGGCACTGCGCCGCTTGCTCAACGATCCCGCCGGCCCAGTGAAGATCGAGTACCTCCAGCGCGAGCTCCGCACCGCGGCCAGCCAGCGCATCGAGTACGCGTACCCGCGCAAGAGCGTCGTCCGCAAAGACGTGCCCGCGACGTTCGCGCCGCTAGCACAGGCGCGCTAGGCTGTCATCCTGAGCCGCCGGAGCGACGCAGGCGAAGCCGAAGTCGCGCAGGACGGTCGAAGGATCCCCCGCCGCCAGCCCGGGTGGGCGGCAAAAGTCAAAAAAACGCGCGAATTGAAAAGGGTTATCAGCTGGAGGTCCTTCGGCCGTCCTCCGGCGGCTCAGGATGACAGGCGGCTATCGAATCGTCAGCAAATCGGTAGCTTTGCCTTCGAAACGTGAGTAGAATCTCGCGATGCCTTCCGATCTCGATGCTCTCGATCTCAAAATCCTGACGCATCTCCTTCGCGATGGCCGCGCTCCGGCGCAGCAGGTTGCCGACGCCGTCGGCCTTTCGCGGCCGGCCGTTGCGGATCGCATCGCACGCCTCGAACGCGAAGGCGTCATCCGCGGAATTACAGTCGTCGTGGAACCGAAAGCGCTCGGCCGCGCGGTCACCGCGTTCGTCGCCGCGCGCGGCCAAACGCTGGACGCAAAACGGAAGAAGGCATTCGACGCCATCCTGAAGATCGATGAAGTCGTCGAAGCGCACACCGTCGCCGGCGACGACTGTTTCTTCATCAAGGTCCGCACCGACTCCATCACCTCGCTGAACGAGCTCGTATCGAAGCTGACGGCGCCGCCGCTGTCGCTCGTCACGCGCACGACCATCGTCATGCAGACGCACTGCGAAAAAATCGGCGGCATCAATCTGGGGGAAAAATGAAGCGCGATCGCACCCTCGCCTACGCCGCGTTCGCCATCGTCTGCATCGTCTGGGGGACGACCTACCTCGCCATCCGCATCGCCGTGTCGACGATGACGCCGTTCCTGCTCACCGGCGCGCGCTACCTGTTCGCGGGCATCGTGCTCTTCATCGTGGCGAAACTTCACGGCGACAAAATCCCGCGCGATCGGCGCGTGCTCGGCGACGTCGTCCTCTGCGGCGTGCTGATGGTGGCCATCGGAAATCTGACGGTGGTCTGGGCCGAGCAGTGGGTGCCGAGCGGATTCGCCGCGCTCTTCGTCGGTACCGCGCCATTCTGGGCGACGCTGATCGAACTGCTGCGCCGCTCCGGCGAACGCCTCGAACGCCGCGCCGCGGTCGGCTTGCTCATCGGCTTTGCCGGCGTGGCCATACTGGTCACGCCGCGCGGCGCCGGCGACGCCTTCGATCGTCACTTCGTCATCGGCGCCATCGCCATTCAACTCGGCAGCATCGCCTGGCAGTACGGCACGATCCGCGGCAAGTACGCGCTCGCGTCGATGGCGCCGCTGATGTCGTCCGCGCTGCAGATGCTGGCCGGCGGCCTTGTCGTCAGTGTGGCCGGCGTCGCGCTCGGCGAGGTGCCGCACTTCCATGCAACACCGCGCACCTTCACCGCGCTGGCCTATCTCTCAGTCTTCGGATCCGTGCTCGCCTACACGTCGTACGTCTACGCGGCGCGCCATCTGCGCTCGACGAATATGTCGCTCTACGCCTACGTCAACCCTGTCGTCGCGGTGATTCTCGGCTGGCTCGTTTTGCATGAACAACTGACCTCGATTTCGATCGTCGCCATGGTCGTCATCCTCGGCGGTGTAGCGCTGGTCCAGAGCGGCCGAGGAGCGAACCGAAGAGTCACGATTTCGCGCGAAGCGCCGAGACAGAAGGCGGCGTAGACTCGCGCGATGCCGCGCCCACGCATCCTGCTCGCCATCGCTGCCGTCGCCATCCTCGCCGCGTACACGCTGACGATGCACGGCGCGCCGCCAAAGCTCGGACCGTCGCAGGTCGTCGTCGAGCTCTTCACGTCGCAGGGATGCTCGAGCTGTCCTCCCGCCGACGCGCTGATCCACGACATCGCCAACGATCCATCCTTGCGTGGCCGCGTGATCCCGCTCGCGTTCCACGTCGACTACTGGGACTCCCTCGGCTGGCGCGATCCATTCTCGTCGTCCGAGTGGACGCAACGGCAGGCGCGCTACGCCCGCACGATGCACCTCAACTCAGCCTACACGCCGCAGGCCGTCGTGAACGGCGCTCGCGAATTCGTGGGATCGAATCGTTCGGCAATGAGCGCCGCGCTCGAAAAAGCATCAAACGAGAAGCGAGATGAGATCACGCTGACTGCCCGCCGCGAAGGCAACTCGCTCATCGCCACAGTCCACGCGAGTGTCCCTGCGAACGATGACCTCCTGCTCGCGATCGTTGAGGACGGTGTCGTCACGAAAATCGAGCACGGCGAAAACGCGGGACGAACGATTACGAACGACGCCATCGTGCGGAAGCTCGTTCGCGTCACGGGTCAGACGGCCACCGTTCCTGTCGACCCGTCGTGGCGCAACCTCACCGCAACGGCGTTCGTGCAGGATCGAACCACGCTTGCCATCGGTGCCGCGACAACCGCGCAGGTGCGATAGCGGCATGCTGCTGATCGCCGCGGCTCCGCCGGATGTCTCCAGCGTCTTCATCGAGCTCGGAGCGGCCACCCTCGGTCTCGCATTGCTGTCGCGATTCGCCAGCCGGTTCGGCATTTCGGCGATTCCGCTCTACCTCCTGGCTGGGCTGGCCTTCGGCAACGGCGGCCTGCTTCCGCTGGCGTTCAGCAAAGATTTTGTGCACGTCGGCGCGGAGATCGGCGTGGTGCTCCTGCTCTTCATGCTCGGCCTCGAATACACCGGCAGCGAGCTGACCGACAGCCTTCGCGCTGGCCTTCGCGGCGGCATCATCGATTTCGTTCTCAACTTTCCGCCCGGCGTCATCGCCGGTCTGATCCTCGGTTGGCCGCCGGTCGTAGCCGCGGCGTTCGGCGGGATCACCTATGTCTCCTCATCAGGAATCATCGCCAAAGTGCTGCACGAGCTCGGGCGCGAATCGAGTGTCGAAACGCCCACCATCGTGTCGATTCTCGTCTTCGAGGACTTGGCGATGGCGTTGTTCCTACCGCTGCTGAGCGTCGTGCTGACCGGCCGCGGCGGCTCGGGCGCCGTCATCTCGGTCGTCGGCGCGTTGACGGCGGTCGCATTGGCGCTGCTGGTCGCACTGCGATTCGGACCGCGCCTGAGCCGCTCATTCGCGCATCGATCCGACGAGATCATTCTTCTGACCTGTTTCGGGATCGTGCTGCTCGTCAGCGGACTTGCACAACGAATCCAGGTCTCGGCGGCAGTCGGCGCGTTTCTCGTCGGCATCGCGCTTTCGGGACCGCTGGCCAAACAGGCCCATCGCGTCCTCTCGCCCGTGCGCGATCTCTTTGCCGCCGTCTTCTTTTTCTTTTTCGGACTGCAAGTCGCTCCGAAGGAGCTCCTGCCCGTGTTGCCGCTGGCCATCACTCTCGTCGTGATCACATCCGCCACGAAGCTGTTGTCGGGTTGGTGGGCAGCGAAACTGGCTGCGTTGCGCGGCGCGAGCGCGTTGCGCGTCGGCGCGACGCTGATCGCCCGAGGAGAGTTTTCGATCGTGATCGCAGGCCTGGCCGTCGCCGCGGGAGCCGAGCCGAAGGTCGCTTCAGTCGCCGCCGCGTATGTTCTGCTCTGCGCCATCGTCGGACCGCTTGCCGCACGCGCCGCTGATCCGATCTGCACGCTCGTAGCGAGGCCGCGTTCCAGCAGGTAGCGTCGTACGTGCGAATCTATTACGGTGTGCGGACGATGATCAAGAAACTCCATTCGTCGACGGCAACAAACGAACGGCGGTTGCGGCCGCACTCGCGTTCCTTGGTATGAATGACATTAAGGTTCGCGCCGGCGAGGACAAGTTCTACGACCTCGTTATTGGCGTGGCCGAGAAACGAATCAGCAAGGCCGCAGTGGCAGTTTTCTCGAGGAAAACTCAGTCAGGCGATAACTCACCGCAAGTAATGGCAGGTGTACCCGTTCGGATACCGCTGCAGGTAATCCTGGTGGTAGTCCTCGGCTTCGTTAAAATTCGTGAACGGGACGACCTCGGTGACGATCGGGCGCGGCCATTTTGATTGCGCGCGCTGGATCGCGCGTTGCGCCGCGTCGCGCTGCGTTTCGTCGTGGTAGAAAATCGCGGAGCGGTATTGCGTGCCGATGTCGTTGCCCTGGCGGTTGGCCGTAGTTGGGTCGTGGAGGCGAAAGAAGAAGTCGAGGATGTCGTCGTACGAGATCTTTGACGGATCGAACTCGATCTGCAGCGACTCGGCGTGGCCGGTGCGGCCGGTCTTCACGTCCTCGTAGCGCGGCTTGTCCAGGGTGCCGCCGGCGTAGCCGACAGTCGTGTCGACTACGCCGGGGAGTTTGCGAACGAGCTCTTCGACGCCCCAGAAGCAGCCGCCGGCGAGTGTGGCGGTCTCCGTCATTTGTGCGTGTCCTTCTTGAAGAGGTGGACGTACTCGCCGTAGCCCTCGGCTTCGAGTTTGTCGACCGGGATGAATCGCAGCGAGGCCGAATTCATGCAGTAGCGCTGGCCGGTCGGCGCCGGACCGTCGTCGAAGACGTGGCCGAGGTGCGAGTCGGCGTGTTTGGAACGGACTTCGGTGCGAGCCATGAAGAACTTGCGGTCCGTCTTCGTAACCACGTTCGCAGGCTCCAGCGGCCGTGTGAAGCTTGGCCAGCCAGTGCCGGATTCGAACTTGTCGTTCGAGCTGAAAAGCGGCTCGCCGCTGACGACGTCGACGTAAATCCCGGCGGCGTGATTGTCAGCGTACTCATTGCGGAACGGCGCCTCGGTGCCTTCGTGCTGCGTGACCTCGTACTGGATCGGCGTGAGCTTCTTCTTCAGCTCCGCGTCGGAAGGTTTGACGTAATTGGCCATCCTGTCTCCTTTGCTGTGAACCTGCGGATTTCCGGGCGCGGCGACGACCGGGTGCTGCGTGACGACCGTGTAAACGCCGGTGGCGATGATGGTTCCGGCGACAATCGGCAGCCATTTTTTGAGGATCGTATTCATGGCGTCTCCTTGTGCGAGCTACGAAAACGGCATCGTTGTCGGATTCGTTCCAGGTCAATCGCGGCGGAAATGGGCGCCGCGCGATACCGGATTCCGCAGCGCCGAGTTCGCCACGATCATCGCCATCTGCTGGCCGTGGAAGAGCTCCAGGATCGCCTTGCTGATGGTCGACTCGTGGTAGTACTTCGTGAGGCGGCTGCCGAGCTCGCGCATGTCCGCCACGGCCCGTTTCAGCCGCTCATACGTGCGAACGATGCCGACGTAGTTCCACATCGTGTGCTGAATCGTGGTCCAGTCCTGGAGGATCAGCGCGGGGTCTTCCATGTTCTCGTGGCCGGGCGGACGCCAGTCAGGGATCGAGAGCAGCAACGCGTCATCGATGGATCCGATCCCGGGCGGGCGCGTGCCATACGAACGGCGGATCGCGGGGGCGTCGCCGAGGCGGGCGCGGCGGGGGATGGGACCGGTGGCGGATTCGACGGGTGTCGTCGACGACTCGTACTTTTCACGAATCGAGACTGCGGCGAAATAGCCCCAGGTCAGTCCTTCGAGCAGCGAGGTCGAGGCCAGTCGATTGCCGCCGTGCAGACCGGTGCAGGACGTTTCGCCGATCGCGTAGAGCCGCGTGAGCGTCGTCTCCCCGGCGTTGTTCGCGAGGATGCCTCCGCAAAAATAGTGAGCGGCGGGAACGACCGGAATCGGATCGCGTTCGATGTCGATGCCGATGTCCGCGCAGGCCTTGCGGATGTTGGGGAAGCGCTCCGCGATCGGTTCGTGTCCGGTGTAAAAGTTGGCGAGATCGAGGTAGACGAATTCGTCCTTGTTCGTCGTCATCTCCTCGACGATGGCCCGCGCGACGACGTCGCGCGGCGCGAGATCCTTCAGCACCGGCGAATACTTTTCCATGAAGTACTCGCCCTTCTCATTCTTCAACCTCGCGCCCTCGCCCCGCAGCGCCTCGGAGATCAGGTAGTGATTGGCTTTCTTGTCCGCGAGCGCGGTCGGATGGAACTGGACGTACTCCGCATTCGTTACGCGGGCGCCGGCGCGCTGGGCCATGACCACGCCGTCGCCGATGGCGTTGCGCGTGTTCGTCGTGTGCAGGTAGATCTGGCCGATGCCGCCCGTGGCGAGGATGGTGAAGTCGCTGAAGATCGTGAAGACCTCGTTCGTGCGGTTGTCGAGCAGGTACGCGCCCGCACATTCGTTCGTGAGGCGGTAGCGGACCTGGATGTCGGTCGGATGATGCTGCGTCGTCAGAAGATCGATCGCGGTCATCTCAGTGACGAGCGTGATGTTTGGCTCGTTCCGGACGCGATTGAGGAGCGAGGTTTCGATGGCGCGGCCGGTGGCGTCGCCGGAGTGGATGATGCGCGGCAGCGAGTGTGCTCCTTCCTGCGTCAGATCGAGCTCGCCTTCTTCGCTGACGGAAAAGGGGACATGCATCTCGTCGAGCAGCAGTTCCTTGACGACGCGCGGGCCTTCCACCGCGAGAAAGCGCACTGCTTCTTCATTCGAGAGGCCGGCGCCGGCGGCGATGATGTCGTCGATCAGCTTGGCGGGCGTATCGCCTTCGCCCTCGTAGATGATCCCGCCCTGCGCCCAGAACGTGTTGCAGTCTTTCGGATCCGCGGCCTTGGTGACGAGGAGGACTTTGATCCCTGCGCTGGCCAGGCAGAACGATGCGGTGAGCCCGGCGATGCCGGTGCCGATGACGAGGACAGGGTAGTGGTCGCGGTTCTTCAGCGCAGGCACGGTGGCGCATTGTATTCGCCGCCTGTCACGCGATCTCCCACCGTTTCGTCAATTGCCGCGAAGCGAGGAAGAAGACGACGGCCCAGCCGACCAGCACGGCCGCGGGAAGCGCGAGCGACGACAGCGGAAGCTCACGCCAGAAGACGTTCGTGAATCCTTCCAGCGCCCAGGAGTTGAACAGGACCAGTCCCGCTTTCTGCAGGCCGGCAGGCATGAGGAAGCGCGGGAACATCGAGCCGCCGATTGCGGAGAACGAAAGCACGACCAGCGTCGACATCGCGCCGAGTTGTGCGCGCGTGCGGCAGATACCGGCGAGCAGGAGTCCGAATGCCGAGGTGGCGAGGGAAGTCGAGAGAGCCATGATCAGAAACCCGGCGATGTGCTGGAAGAGCTGCAGCCGGAAAACGAGCGCGCCCCAGAGAAACATCACGCAGATCTGCGTGAAGCCGAGCGTCCAGAGATAAACGAGCTTGCCGAGAAGAAGCTTCGTCAGCGTGAGACGCGTGGTGAGGATGCGGTCGAGCGTGCCGCTTTCGTTTTCTTCGAGCAGCGCGCCGCCGGCGTTGGAGGCGGTGAAGAGCAGGAACATGACGCCGATTCCTGCCGCGTACAGCGCCGCGACAACGTTCGATTTGTTCTGGCCGATGACGTCGGTCTTGTCGATGCGGATGAGCGAATCGGACGAGCGCGGGGTAGACGGCCGTGCGCTCAACGTGCGATAGCTCTTCATGTTCTGGTCGAGGTTCGTCTTCTGCTGCGCCGTCAACCCGCCGCTCCAGCGATCGACCTCGGCGACACCGGCATCCATCATCATCTCCGGCATCGCCATCATCATGTTCTTCTGCAGCAGCCCGCCGACGACCTGGTCGGCGATCGGGTCGGCGGAATCAGCCAGCAGCCGGAATGCGGGGCCGTTGCTGCCGCCGGCGAACTGAATCTTCGTCGTGCCGAAACCTTTCGGAATCACCAGCGCGACCGGTGTATCACCCGCGCGGACGTACGCCTCGGCAGACTGCGCATCGAACGGCGTCTCGCTCTTCGGCGGCGTGGTGACGACGTCGAGCGCCGATTCGTTTTTCAGCGCGGCGATCAGGCGCCGCGAGCTGTCGCTTCCATCGAGATCGGCGATGGCGACGGTCGTCTTCGGCGTCTTCGATTTCTGCGCGCCGAAGATGCCGGCGAAGATCGAGAAGAAGACGATCGGGACGATGAAGCTGAGCATGAGGGCCGCGCGGTCGCGGCGGAGATTGAGCCAACCGGCTCGGACGACAGAGGCGATCATTCGCGTAGACCCTTTCCGGTGAGGTGCAGGAAGACTTTTTCGAGCGAGGGCGACTTCATGGTCAGGTCGCGCACGGCGCTCCCCTGCGTTTCCGCCTCGCGCATGACGCGCAGCATTTCCGCGGCGTCGTCGATGAGATGGGTGACGTGCGAGCCGTCGGCGAATTCGACGATGACTTCGCGCTTGGTGCCGATGGTGTCGCGCACCAGTTCGTCCTTCGTGCCGGTGGCGATGACGCGGCCGGAGTCGATGACGGCGATACGGTCGCAGAGACGCTCGGCCTCTTCCATGTAGTGCGTGGTGTAGATGAGCGAAACGCCGTCGGCGCGCAGCGACTCGATCATTTGATAGATGCGTTCGCGCGACTGCGGATCGACGCCGACGGTCGGCTCGTCGAGCAGCAGCACGCGCGGCCGATGCAGAACGCCGACGGCCATGTTGAGGCGCCGCTTCATGCCGCCGGAGAACGCTTTGACCGGCTCCGTTTTGCGATCCGACAGCGCGGCCCAATCGAGCGAGCGCGTGATGGCGTCGTCGAGAGTTTTTCCGCCGAGGCCGAGGTAGCGGCCGAAGACGGTGAGGTTTTCGTGCGACGAGAGATTCGGATACAGCGCGATCTCCTGCGGCACGACGCCAACTTGGGCACGTGCATCGGTGTCGCCGGCCGGAGCTGGTTTGCCGAAGATGGCGACGGAGCCGCTGTCCGGCTGGACGCGTCCCATGATGGTGCGGACGAGCGTCGATTTACCCGCGCCGTTCGGACCGAGCAGCCCGAGGACCTCGGACGGCTGCAGCGCGAGCGAAACGCCGTCGAGCGCGCGGCGGGATGCGAACGTCTTCACGACGTTCTCGATTTGTAGTGGATTCATGCCGCGCAATGTAGGACGCGCGCCGCCACTTGCCCCGTGTCGAAAGTCATGAGAGTGGGATGACAAATGTAAGGATAATCGGCACATGCGCTACGCACTGATGCTCGCTCTCATCGCTTCCGCTGCCATCGCGCAGGAGCCGCCGAAGGTCGCCGCCGCACCAGTCGACAAGACACTCCGCAGCACGTTGCTGCTGCCGAAGGACACGACGAAGCCGATGCCGATCGTGCTGCTGATCTCCGGCTCCGGCCCCACCGACCGCAACGGCAATTCGCCGATGTCGAAGGGCAAGAACAACTCGCTGCTGATGCTGGCGGAAGGGCTGGCCTCGAACGGAATCGCCTCGCTGCGCTATGACAAGCGCGGCGTCGGCGAGAGCGCCGGCGCGATGGTGGCGGAGGCCGATCTTCGTCTGGATACGTACGTCGACGATGCGATGTCGTGGTGCGAGCAGCTCCGCAAGGACAAACGCTTCTCGGCCGTCATCATCGCGGGCCACAGCGAAGGCTCGCTAATCGGGATGCTCGCCGCGAAACGCTGCAGAGCGGATGGCTTCGTCTCAATCTCCGGCGCCGGACGCTCCGCCGCCGACATCCTCCGCATACAACTAGCGGGCAAACTTCCGCCCGAACTTGCAACGCAGAGCGACGCGATCCTGAAGAATCTCGAAGCGGGCAAGGTAACGGAGAACCCGCCGCCGGCGCTGGACGCGATCTACCGTCCCAGCGTGCAGCCGTACCTGATCTCCTGGTTTCGCTACGACCCGGCCAAATGGATCGCCGCGCTGTCCGTCCCGGTGCTCATCGTTCAGGGAACCACTGACCTGCAAGTCAGCGCCGACGACGCCAAACTCCTGGCCGTCGCGAATCCAAAAGCGAAGTTACTTCTCATCGAGGGGATGAACCACGTCCTCAAGGAAGTCCCGGACGATCGCGACAAACAGATCGCGTCGTACAGCAACCCCGACCTCCGATTGGCGCCGGAGTTTTTGGCAGGCGTCGTCGATTTTGTCCGGAAGGTGGCGAAGTAGGAGAATTGCGAACTATGGACAAAGCCGCGTCGCAAACGGAAATCGACGAAGCGTGGGAGCGATACTTCTCTCATCAACTGAGCGCAAGTGAAAAAGCCGAGGCACGCGCTCGGATGCTCGCGGATCTTCAGCAGGCGAAAGAAGAAGGGGTCTTTCGAAATCTGCGGAAACTTCGCGGAAAGATCAAATGGTCTATGACCTTGGACGAGCTGCGTAAGGACGATGATTGATCGCCGCCGATACCAGCTCAGTCAGACGCTATTTCGATGGGAAGGTGGGATTCGACGTCAGTCGGGTGGCTCGCGCATTTCAAGATGATGTTCTGATTGTCGCACCCGTGGTCATCGCTGAGCTGTTGAGCGATCCCGCGCTTCCGCTCCACTATGCAGATCCGATTTCCCAGATGCGGATGCTCGAGCTAAGGCGCGGCTACTGGTGGCGCGCAGGCGAACTTGGTGCGAACACGCTTCGCGAAGGCTACAAAGCCAAACTCGCGGACGTTCTCATCGCACAGTCATGCATCGATCACGACGTCCCTCTCATCACCTACGACGCCGACTTCCGTCACTTCACGCGCGCTGGCCTGTTGCTCGCGTAGCGGCGCGTTTCTGCATCCAGACCATGATGCCGTAGAGGATCGCGACCGCGACTCCGAAGCCGACCAGCCACATCGATTTTGAGGAGAGCGCGTGGCGCAGCGCGTCGGGGTCTTTCATCAGCGCGGGTTGGTCGCCGAGGACCTTCATGCCGAACCACGCCAGCGCACCGTTGAACAGGCCGGCGCCGAGGATCGTCATCAGCGAGAAGCGCGCGAAGGGCATCCGGAAGAGGCCTGCCGGAATCGAGATCACGTGCCGGATAACGGGGAGCAATCGCGCCACGAAAATGCCGCCGGAGCCATACGTCTCGAACCAGTGATCGGCGGCTTCGATTTTTGAGGGCGACATCAGCACGAAGCGGCCGTAACGATTCACGAGCGGGCGTCCGAGTTTGTACGCGATCCAGTAGCTGGCGGCGGAGCCGGCCCACGATCCCGCGGTTGCGGCGAGGATCACCAGCGCGAGATTGAAGCGGCCCTGCGATGCCCAGTACGCGGCAGGCGGCATCACGATTTCGGCGGGGATCGGCAGCGCTGTCGACTCGAACGCCATCATCAGGAAGATCCCGATGTAGCCCCAGTCGTTGATGAATTGCATCCAGGTCAGGAAGAAGTGGTGGAACCAGCTCATAGGGCGCGCAATCCTACTCGAAAGACGGGTGTTACGATCCCCCGATGCAGCCCGAGCGCTACGACGTAATCATCCTCGGCGGCGCGTTCAGCGGCGCGTCGACGGCGATCCTGCTGCGCCGCGATCATCCGCAACTTCGCGTGCTCATCGTCGAGAAGGCTGAGGCGTTCGACGCGAAAGTCGGCGAGGCGACGACCGAGATGTCGGCCATGTTTCTCACGCGCCGGCTGGCCATGTGGCATCACCTCGAGTCCGAGCAGCTGCCGAAAGAAGGCCTGCGCTACTGGTTCACGAACGACAAAGTGACCGGTCATGCCAACGCGACCGAGAGCGGCGGATTCATTCGCAGCGCCGTGCCCGCGTTTCAGCTGCGACGCGATGCGCTTGACGAGTATCTGCTGAAGACCGCGGTCGATGAAGGTGCGGAGTTGCTGCGTCCCGCGAAGGCGCGCGACCTCGAGCTAAACGACTTCGACAACAAGTTGACGATCGAAATTGGTGATGACGTCCGCGAACTCCGTTGCCGCTGGCTGCTCGACGCCACAGGACGCGTCAACTTCCTCGGCCGCCGGCTGAATCTCATCGAGCGCAATGACGAGCATCCGGTCGCGGCGATCTGGTGCCGCTGGAACGGCGTCCGTCATATTGACGACATCGCGGCGCGTTCCGGCGATCTCGCAGCGCGCAACGTCAGCTCGCGGCGTTTGGCGACGAATCACTACACCGGATTCGGCTACTGGATCTGGGTCATCCCGCTCGGCAACGGTGAGACTTCGATCGGCGTCGTCTTCGACAAGCGACTCATCGATCTGCATCACAGCAAAGACCGCGCGGCCGATTTCATCGCTTTCCTGAATGCGATTCCTGCGTTGGCCGAGCTGCTCGATGGCGCCTCACCGCGTCTGGACGACCTCCGTTTCTATTCGCACCTCCCGTACGTTTCGAAGCAGTACATGGGCAACGGCTGGGCGCTCCTCGGCGACGCCGCGGCCTTTCTCGATCCGTATTACTCGCCGGGACTCGATCACGCGTCCTTCACCGCCGAGGCGACGGCGGAAATCGTGGGGATAGACGCGAAAGGGGAGGATGTAGCCGCGCGGATCGTCGAGCACAACGCTGCGTTTGCGCGCTCCTACGTCCGCTTCTTCCGTTCGATTTACAAAGACAAGTACTACTACATGGGCGAGGCCGACCTGCTCACGGCCGCGATGATCCTCGACACGGCGCACTACTACATCTTCGTGGTCATCCCCGCGTATCGCTTCGCGAAGAAGTTTCTCTGGATGCCGGTGCTCGGACCGAAGCCGGCATTCTTCAGCTACCACTTCATCAAGTTCTACCACCGCCGTTTCAAGACGATCGCGCTGGCGCGGCGTGCGGCGGGCGAAGCGGGCGCGCGCAACAACGGGCGAAGGATCAAGGCGTACTTCAATCTCAACTTCTCGCCGATGCACATGTTCCTGCGCGGCGTGAAGCTGTGGATGTTCGCCGAGGCGGACAACGTGCGGCTGCAATTGCGGCGATTGTTTCGCCGTCGTGCCGCCGCGACGCCGGCTGCCGAGGGCGTCGAAGCACGCGGATGAACCGGCGTGTCGCCATCGTGTTCGATCGCGAATTCGGCGATCGCCTGCTGACCCTGATCATGCACACGCCGGTCTGGATCGTTGAAAGCACTGCGAACCGAAGCGCCGTAGCCGAGGCGATGAATCGCGCGACGGAGTGGCCGCAGATCAGCGTCACGGTGTTTCGTCCCACGGACGATCTGAAGCATCTGCTTTCGCAGATTGGGCGCGCGCGGCGGGTGGATGTCGTTGGACTGCAACTGAGTGACGATGTGCGTGAGTCGATGTGCATCGCGGGCTTCACAAAGACTGTTCCGACTTCGGACGGCTTTCGCGCGACGTGAAGGCGGCCGTGCTACCGTTGGCAGATGGAAGTGATCGAAGCGGAATTCAACGATGGCGTTCTCCGTCCGATGCGCCATCTGCCATTGCGTCCGGGCGAAAGAGTAGGAATCGTTGTTGTGCGTCGTCCAGATCCATCGCGGTGGGATCTCGATCGTTTATCAAAAGTAGTTCCGGATGAAGAGACTCTGGCAGCGGCAGGTCTGGGTGAATGGGAGACCGCGCTTCGGCATGAGGACCGGAGTTGAAGCGCGGCGAGATCTGGTGGGCAGATTTGGGAGAGTACCGGCCCTTGGAGCAGACGGGCCGTCGGCCAGTAATCATTTGGCAGAGTGACATTCTCACGTGAGCACTGCAGTCCATACTCGTTGTGCCGTTGACCACCAATCTCGATCGTGCGCGCCTCGCGGGAACGGCGATGATCGAAGCAACTGAGGACGGCTTGAGTCAGACGTCCGTTGCGCTGGCTTTTCAGATGCGAGCGATTCCCAAAAGCTGTTTGATCGACCGTATCCGTATGCTGACCGATGACGAGCTTGGTGAACTGGAATTAGCAACCGACGAAGCGCTGGGACGCGTAGATTCGGAATGACAGGTCTGAAACGCGGCTGTCTTCAAAGCGCCGCCAGCGCTGCGCGCTTCACTTTCCCGCGCTCGTCCACCGGAATCGATTCGATCAGTTTCACGATGCGCGGCACTTTGTGTGCGGAGAGGTGCGCCAGGCAAAAGCTGCGGATCTGTTCGCGGGTGATGTCGGGGTCAGCCACTACCGCCGCTGCGACGACGTCACCGCGCGCTCCTGCCGGCTCGCCGTAGACCTTCGCCTCGCGTACGCCGTCGATCTGGAGCAGCACCTGCTCGACTTCGCGCGGGTTCACTTTCTTGCCGGCGGTGTTGATCAATTCGCTGGCGCGGCCGGTGATGGCGATCTCGCCGTTTTCGCGAATGTCGATCAGGTCGTCGGTGACGAAGACGCCGTCGTCGAACGGCTGGAACGTCTTCGCGTCGAGATATCCGAGGGCGACGTTGTCGCCGCGGACGGTGAGCCGTCCGCGTTTCGAGGTCAGCGTCACATTCTCCATGGCACGTCCGACCGTCCCGCGTTCGACGGCCGCGCCTTCGCGGTCATACGTGATTCCGCCGCATTCGCTGCAGCCGTAGAACGTGTGGATCGGGATTCCGAAGCGCTCGCGAAACTTGCGCGATACGTTCGGCGGCAGCGGCGCGCCGGCGGAGAGAAACGTGCGTACCGTTTCGAATTCGCCGGAGCCGGCAGTAATCAGATGATCGAACACCATCGGAATCAGCGGCGCGACGGTGCACGAAAAGCGGTTGCAGAGATCCACCACCGACCGCGGCAGGTAATCGTTCGAGATCACCACGGCCGTTCCCTGCACGAATAGCGGCGTGACCAGATTCGAGAAGCCGTACGAATGCGACATCGGAATGGCGCCGAGGTTGATGTCGTCCGGCCGTATGTCCATCGTCGCGCAGATGTTGATGGAGTCGGCGACCAGGTTCGCTTCCGTGGCCACGATCCCTTTCGGCATTCCGGTCGATCCCGAGGTCAGCTTGATCAGCCGTGCTCCCTCGGGAACATTCATGCGGCTCGATTGGCGTGCCGTGATCATCACGTCGCTGCCGCTGCGATACACCAGCCCGCGCGCGGCGAAATGCCCCAGCACGTCCCCTACCTCGGTTTCGGTCGCGTCGCGGTCGATGAGGATGGCCACCAGCTTCTGCTTCAGGATCGCTCCGAACGCGGCGACGAAGTCGACCGAGTTCGGAAGCTGGATCGCAACGACGTCGTTGGCCAGAAACCCGGCGTCGGCGAAGCGTCCGGCAAGCTCGTCGATCCGTGAGGCGAGGTCTGCCCGGGAGGTCACGTCACCCGTCCCGCCATCGATCAGCGCCACCGCCTCGGCCCGGGCAGCCGCAAGTGCAAGGAAACGTTCGAACATGGACGTTGGGGGAGGGAGGATAGAGTCGGCGCACGGGTACGTCAACCCGGGCTCCCGACTACTTCGTGTAGTGATCCGCGCCGAAAAAATGCAGAGACACGTATGGTTCGTCGCCGACAATCCAACTGTCGTGCGGCACTGCCGGGATGTAGAAAAGCTGTCCCTTCGTCAGCTTCATCACCGACCCATCCTGAGAGGCTGCCACTGCGCTTCCGGAGACCACAAGGCCGACATGCTCGACGTCGCAGAGCGCGCTGCCGGCGACGGGCGCCACGTGCACGGACCACTTCCAGCCAGGGTCATAGTTGCGCGGCCGACAGTGAGGCCGCCAATGCGGACGATTTCAAACCGGCCTTTCTCGAATCGACGAACTCATCGGGGTCTTCAAAGCGCCGCAGGATCGAACTGTCCATGCGTTCGATGATACTCGGCGGGATTTGCGACGACGCTTCAGTGTCCGACCGTGCGGCGACGACCCGGTGCCTCAATGATCGCGAAACGCCGAATGGCATTGTTCGAGGTATCGGCGATGAGGATCGACCCGTCGGGCGCGATGCGAAGTCCCACCGGACCCGCGAACTTCGCAGACGCGGCGACGCCGTCCGCGAAGCCTTGTACCCCGGGCGTCCCGGCGATGGTCACCAGCATCCCGTCGGACGTGATCATTCGGATGTCGTGGTTACCGGTATCCGCGATGAAGATCTCGCCCTTTACGTTGATGTCGATTCCCGATGGGGAGTTCAGGTGAGCGGACCGCGCGGGGCCGTCGTTGCTTCCGGCAACACCCAGTTCACCGGCAATCGTGGTCACGCTGCCATCCGGAGCGATTTTGCGAATGGCGTGGTTGCCTGTATCGGCGACATACAGGCTGCCATCGGGGCCGGCGACGACTCCGCGCGGGCTGTTGAATCG
>JBAVBF010000802.1:0-6233 GCA_049586115.1 Thermoanaerobaculia bacterium
GGCGTACGTTTCGAGCGCCTCCTCCCTCTGCCCGAGTCCGGCAAGCGACGCCCCTTTGTGGGTGAGGACGCCGGCAACCGCGACGTCAATGTCAGTGCCGGCGGCATCGGGATATCTTGAGAGCAGCCGGTCACACACCTCGATGCACTCTCGAAAGCGCTTCTGATCACTGAGGCGAATGGCCAGGTCCCACAAAGAGTTTGCGAGCAGGGTTTCCATTGCCGGAGCGCGCCGGCCGCCAACTCGATCGATGACGGTGCCGAGCGCGCAGTTGGCCTCATCCAGTCGGCCTTCGCGCGACAGCGCCCATGCCGGAGCCAGCATTGCCCTCGATGAGAACTCTCCAAGTAGGGCGTGCGCCGGATCGCTGCAGTCCGCGAAGACGGCATTGGTGAGAGCGGAGAGCTCTTCTGAATTTCCGCGCTCGATCAATTCCGCAAACGTGGCCTGGTGCGCCTCGGCGGTCATCATCGCGTCGGCGAGGCGGCGCTGATTCTCTTCGGCCTGCGCGATAACCTTCCGGATCTCGGGATCGGGATCGTCGCCGAAGCGTTTCATCAGCTCATCGCTGATGAGGAGCGCCTCATCGAGCCGACCGAGCCGGCCAACTGACGCGGCCTTGCTGCACAACGCCATCGCCACGTGCCAGCGAACAACGGGACCGGAATCACCGCCGAAGAGCGCGATCAGTCGGTCGTAGTCGCGAAGCTCGTTTTCCGGATTTTCCAGCAGGCCCTGAGTGGCGGCGCTGTAGAGGAGCGCCTTCGCCACCTGCGCGCGAATCTCCGGCTCCGGCGCGTCGAGGAAGCGGGTGACTACCTCCGAGTGTGCTCGCGCGGCCTCCTTCAGGTTCCCCGGCTGCCCGAGCCTGACCGCCCTGTTGACTAGCGCCATCGCCAGGATGTGGCGAACGTGTGAGTCGCGCGCAGCACCGAAACGTTCAACAAGGTTTTCGTAAATGCCGATCTCCTCGTCGACACTCCCGCTCTGGCCGGCAATGCAAGCAATGTTGTACCAGGCCATCGACATCGCCTGATCGCGTCTCTCCGAATGCGGCAGATTCTCTACGTCGGCGAGGATCTCACCGAACACGCGCCTTGCCTGCAACCGGTGACCGCCGTCGAAAAGCTCGGCGCCCAACAGCAAAAATGGCCGGACCCGTTCGTACGCGTCGTCCGACATCTCCGCCCGCATTTGTATGATGAGCGCGTCGAGCTCTGGATCGGTCATGCGGCACCACAAAGGATGGAGTTGCGGACAATGGTACACGCCGAGTGTGTCGCATACACGCGCTGTGTCTTTAATGCCTGATTGCTTTGGAAAGGTGACATCCGCGTACGATGAACGTCGTCACGATCGATCCCGCTACCCGAGAGCTGCAGATTGCGTGCGGAACGCATTCCCGGCGCCGGCTTCGATTCGGACGAAGTGCACGAGATTGTGGGTCGCGAACGGCTTGAGGCATCGTAACGTTGCTGGCCGCGTCGAACTATCGCTGCTGACATGCAAGCCGACGACACTCCGCTATCCACCCTCGCCGCCCAGCTGTTTGGGTTGCTCGATTCGTTTCCGCCCGCGAGAGCTGAGCTATTCGACTTTCACTTCAAGAGCTGCGTGGAAGACTACGTTGCCGCAATCCAGACGACACCTGGGCGCAAAGTTCTGATTACGGCCGATCACCATCTTCACCTCGCATCGAGCCTACGAAAGCTGCTTCTCATGACCGATGTCATGGTGATCTCGTCGGCCGACGCCACGGCGCGATCGGGACTCTCCTTCTTTCCGATCGCGGACGCCGTTGCTAGTCCTGTCCTCGGTGTTCAAGCAGTCACGGACTTCCGCGAGGGCAGAAAGCTTCGCGTCCCTACTCTCGCGGAGGTCGCGTATACGACGGTCCTCCTCGCGGAGCTCGCGAAGGATCGGAACACTCCGGCAAGTATTCTCGGCGTTCCGTGGAGTCCGCAGGAAACCGGCTGGCGCCGCACGATCTTCACCCGAACCAGCGAGCCATTCACGAATGCAAAGGGTGAGGCGTGCCATATCGCCGCAGGCATCATCCACGGCGGCGAAGTCGCTCTCTACGACTGGCTGGAACAGGATGCGAAGCCGCTCCTGCTGAGCGGGCGAGCCGTTTTTGCACCGTTCGTTTTCGCCGCACCTGACACGGCGGATGTGGATGAAGGTGCACTGAAGGCCGCACTGCTGCACAGCAATCTTGTAGTGAGGGGTCAGGTGATAACGACACCGACCGGCGCGATTCATCCCCTTACACGGATCGCGGTTCCGTATCTGGAGGACGTACCACTTCCGCTGCTTGCGGAGATTCTTGCGGACGAAGGCGAATCATTGCGTGCATTCCGCCGCCACGTTGATCGGGCGGTCGAAGACATCGCGCGTTCGACTGATCCCGCGGAGATCGAGCGCCAAGTACTTCGTATCCGGCGCGACTTGTTCGAAGATGAACTGGATCGAGTGAGGCAGATCTGTGAACGCCTTACGCGAATGCGCGCGCTGGCGCGCATCGGAGCGTACGTCGGGACGGCTGCGCTATCGCTCGCCGCCGTTTTCGGGCTTTCGCCGCCATCGATCATCTGCGGCGCCACAGGGCTTGCCACCGCTACGATCGCTGAGTTGTATCGCAACTTTGAAGAGCTTCGTAACGTCCGGCGCTCGCCTATGCACTTCGTCTGGCAACTGTCGAAAGCTGCCGGGTAGTGCGAACTAGGTCTTCGGCAGATGTCGAACCCGCAGCCCATGCTCCTCCCATCGAGATGGTCGTTGGAACGATCGCTAAGAGCGCGAGAGTGATCGACATTGGTCCCCAAAGATAGGGCACGGTCGCGCTGTCCGGAGAAAAGGCACGTGGCTGGCCCGAGGTACGCCTATCCGCGTCGGCTTTATACGGGTCGGTGGAGGTGGCGTTCGACATGGATGCACCGTAAGGCTCGGCGGGCCGATGGCTCGCTGAGAAGTGCGCGCGAACTAGGCGGTTCTACTCGCAATACGCCGCGGCGCGCTCGCTGCACCAGCAAAAACGGCGAGCGCCAGAACGAATCCTTCGATGGCAGCTGGACCCCAATATGAGAACACGGGTTGCCGAAAGATTCCTCGATACCCCAGGTAGTGGGTGACCGCTACATAGCTGCCCAGAGCGACGAGCCAGCGAAAGAGCCTCGGCGAGGTGAGGTAACCCCGAGCCGCTGCACCGACGCCAACCGAGGCGATGAGAGGAACCAGCAGATTCAAGGCTCTGACCAGAATCTCGCCGAGCGGGTCGGAGTACGTTGCACCCTTCACAACGTAATTGGTCCACACAAATCCGACCCAACTTACGACCCAGGTGTACACGAAGAACAGACCGAACAGAATGAGCAGTTTTTTCATAACTCCCACGATGCGACCGCATCATTCGTTTGCAGCGAGCCGCACCACCTCAGGCCACGTGCCATGCTGATCGCCCCACGTTCGCAACATGACATCCGCCCACACCTGCGGCGGCGAGCCGTAGGGGCCGGACGTTGCGGCGAGGATTCCCCGAAGAGCGCGATCGTAGTCGCCAACCGAAGCGGATTTGAGACCGATGAAGTACTCGACACAAGCGCGATCGACGGGGGACTTTCCCCAGGCGATGAAGGTCTTCTCATCGGTGATACCAAGAAGGTAGCGCGGGATGCCCAACAACGAGTTCGGATCAATGGTCACGGCAGCGACATCGCGGCGCAGCGCCACAATCCTGGAATCATCCGCGCGCAAGTGGATTAGCGCCGCGGCCAGATAGACCTGCAACTCGACGTTCTTCTGCGCCTCCGGCCTGGAGCTGGCTACGGCTAAGATCGCGGCATACTGCCGCATCTGATACATCTGCACTACCAATTGCAGAACGGCGGTGTCCGGTGTCCGTGACCGCAACCAGTCGATCGCCACATCACTTCCTTTTGCCGCGGCTAGCATCCGGTAAGCGAGCACATGCTCGGATGCGGCATCGGGACCGCTCTGTGTCAAGGGATGGCGGAGACAGGCGCGCTCCGCCACAACGAATGCGAGATCGGCGCGACCATGCTTGAGGAGAGCGTCGGCGACGTTCATCAGCAGATTGGCGTCTACGCCGGCATCGAGCAACGCGTCCATCGCCGACGAGACGGCAGCTGCATCGCTTTTTTTGAACGTATCGGCGAAATCGTCCGGCACGTGTTGCGTCCACTCCGCAATTGAGTAGCGAGCCCCTTTGGGGTCGAACAACGCCGCGGCGTCCTGCCAACGCTTTTCCCGCCAGAGGATGACCGCAAATCCTGAACGGCTCCAGGCACGTGGGTAACGCTCGATCATGGCCCGTCCAAGTGCATTAGCCCGCTCGATCTGGCCACGGCGTTGGAGCAGCGAAACGGCCCCTTCGACGATGTTCGCGCTACCGACGTCGATAAGTGGCTCCACGATTTTCCACGCTTCGTCGTAGCGCCCTTCGTGTTCCAACGCGTCAGCAAGGCTCGACGTGTAATACGCATCTTCGATGGAGTTTTGCCCGGCGTTCGCAGCTAGCCACCGTCGCGCCGCTCGTTCTTTCGCTTTCCACTCATGGCGACGATTTAGCCATTCCGCATAAATCGGATAGACGTCTTCGTACGACTCGGCAAGCAAGGTTTCGAAATTGCGGGCGGCGAACGCATCGTCGCCGAGCTTGCCGAGATAGTCGGTTGCCGTGGCGCGGTCGGCACGGCGCGCGTCTGACTGTGTCGCGAGCAGGCGCAGCGCAGCGAGGTCGCCGCTCAGGTAGTCGTACCACGCGCGAATGCCCTCATCGGCCACATTGGGTGAACGCTGAAACGCAGTGCGCATGTAGCGGTCTCGCCGTAAGGGGTCTGACGTGATCGAAATGGCGATACGGCCTGCGCTCAGCATCTGCTGCGGCCGGTCATCGAGTGCCGCAAAAAAGGCCACCGCGGCGGTGCGAACACCTTGATCAATTCCATGGGCCGAGCTCAACGCCAGCAACGTATTCGCTCGTGTCGCACCGCCGACGTGATTCCATCCGGCGATCGCCTGCGGCGAGACACCCCGGCCGCCTTCGAAACGATTGGCAGCCGCAGCGCGCATCGCTGATCGTACGTCGTTGCCCGGCTCTGACGTCGTCGTACCGATCGCGTCGAGGAAGTCGGTCATCGCTTTCCGGTCAGCAAGACGGGAATGGTAAAAGCCAAACTCCGCGTCGAGCGCCGAATAGAAAACCGCGTCATAGAAACCCTGAATGGCGTCACTTCCCATAAGACGTGACGCAGCGCCTCGCGCGTAGGCGAGCCGCGCGGACTCGTACTCCGATACCAGCGCTCCAGGCGGCTTCTTCGCCGCCGGAATCGCTGCCTGGGCTGCTTCCAACCATTCCGAGGCGCCGCCGAAAGTCAGGATGCTGTCCGCGAAACCAGCACCGGTTACATCGTCAACGACAAGCGCCTCGACACAGTGCGCAACAGAAACGGCGTTGTTGAAATCGTTCCTTCGCAAGAGAAGCGGCAACGCCCGCGTATGCAAGCGTCCGATGTAGGGTGCGACGGCCTCAATCCGTTCGTTACCACCTGCGTGAGTGATCAGTTGCCGTGCGGATAGATAGGCGAGGCGGGAGTTCACCGGCGACTGGTCAGCCCGACCGGACGTGATGCCGGTGGCAATCCGAGTCACGTCATCAGCCGGAAGCCGTAGCGCCATCTCCTCCGCCTCGGTTGCATATCCCATCTCCTCCGCGAGAAGCGCGGCCTCCGGCGCACCAAATTGCGGATCGGCGTCGCGAGCCATTGCGAGGAGTGCGAGCGCACGTGCCGCAACCGCGTCGCCGACGCCGTAGGTGTCCGTCATCTGAATGTTCAGATCGACGGCCGCGCGAGCCGCGCGTCGCAGAACGTCCGCTCCGAGCGGCCCGCTGTCCGCCGCGCGGGAGAGCGACCGCATCGCAGCGATGAGGGATGGCGGCGAAAACGACTCCTGCAGTCGATCCGTTTCGGCGCCGACCGCCGGTGCAAGCGGCGTTGCCGTCAGCGGCCCGAGCGAGCGTGACCACGACGACAACATCGCCAGGTCCTCTCCAAACTGCGGGAGTTCACTCAGCCGCCCGACCAGACGTTTGGCGCAATGAAGTTCCCAACCACCATTACGAAAATCCACGTCCACGCTCGCCGTCTGTCCCGTTTGCAGCTCGTAGATATCGCGCACGGCGAAAAGCACCCGACGATCGGGCAGCAAGCGAT
>JBAVBF010000803.1:0-16202 GCA_049586115.1 Thermoanaerobaculia bacterium
GCCGTCTTCGTCGCCGGCGCGATCGGTCCGCTCGGCATCCGCATCGAGCCGTACGGACCGACGTCGCTCGCCGAGGCCCGCGAGTACTTCCGCGAACAGGCCGCCGCGCTGCGCGATGCCGGCGTCGATCTCTTCGTGCTCGAGACGATGTCGAACATCGCCGAGATCGAGCAGGGCATCGCCGCCATTCGCGACGTCTGCTCGCTTCCCATCGTCGCGCAGATGACCATCGGCAACGACGGCCGCACCATCTACGGCGACATGCCGCGTACGATCGCGCAACGGCTCGATCTCGCCGGCGCCGACGTTATCGGACTCAATTGCTCCGTCGGTCCCGACGTCATGCTCGACGCCATCGAGGAGATCACCGCCGTCACCGCGAAGAAGATTTCCGCGCAGCCGAATGCCGGCCTGCCGCGCGAAGTGAACGGCCGCCAGATGTACATGGCCTCGCCCGATTACATGGCCAAGTACGCCAAGCGCCTCATTCACAAGGGCGTGAAGTTCCTCGGCGGCTGCTGCGGTACGACGCCCGAGCACATCAAGATCATGGCCGACGCCGTGCGGCCGCTGTCGCCGCGCCGCTCGTTCGTGGTGGTCGAACGCGAAGCCGATGCGAATCACAGCGACGCGAAAGCGTCGGTGCCGATGGCCGCGCGCTCGAATTGGGGCAAACGCATCGCTGCGGGCGAGTTCGTGACGACGATCGAGATCACGCCGCCGAAAGGACCGAATCCCGACAAGATGATCGAGTCGGTGCGGTCGATCAAAGCGGCCGGCGTCGACGCCGTCAACGTTCCCGACGGTCCGCGCGCGCAGAACCGCATGGGCGCGATCGCCGTCGCCGTTCTGCTGCAACAGCGCGTCGGAATCGAAACGGTCCTCCACTACTGCTGCCGCGACCGCAACCTCCTCGGCATGCACTCCGATCTCCTCGGCTGTGCCGCCCTCGGCCTCCGCAATCTGCTGCTGATCACCGGCGATCCTCCGAAGATGGGGCCGTATCCCGATGCCACTGCGGTCTTCGACATCGATTCGATCGGCCTGACGAACATGGCCAACCTGATGAACCACGGCCTCGACCTCGGCGGCAATCCCTTCGGCGAGCCGACGCAGTTCACGATCGGCGTCGGCGTCAATCCCGGTCACATGGATCTCGACTACGAACTGCGCCGCCTCGACTGGAAAGTGAAAGCCGGCGCTGAGTACTGCATCACGCAACCGGTTTTCGACGCCGCCGTGCTGGAGCGATTCCTCGCACAGATCGGCGACATGCAGTTGCCTGTCGTCGCCGGAATCTGGCCGCTGCTCTCGTATCGCAACGCGCAATTCATGAACAACGAGGTGCCCGGCGTTTCGGTGACCGACGAAGTCATGGAGCGCATGCGCATCGCCAGCGAGAAGAGCAAAGAGCACGGCCTCCGCGAAGGCATCGCCATCGCCCGCGAAACGCTCGAACGCGTCCGCGACCGCGTCGCCGGCGTCCAGGTCTCCGCGCCGCTAGGCCGCGTCGATCTCGCGCTGCAGGTATTCGAAGGTTTGGTCGAGCGCCGCGCGACCGGTGGGTGACGTCGCATCCCAGAAAGCAAAAAAAGGGGAGGGCGCGAGCCCTCCCCTTTTTGCGAATGAGCAGTGATGCCGTTTACGGCGTCTTGACGATGGCGTCGTCGATGTAGACGTCGTTGCCGAAGACGCTGATGCCGAGGAAACCTAGCTGGACGGTCGTGCCTTTGTAGCTGGTCAGGTCGATGGTGTGTTGTTTCCAGCCGGTCGTTCCGTCGTAGCGGTTGATGGCGGTGCCGACGTTGGACCATGTGCCGGTGGTCGAGGCCTGTACCTGGACGCGGTCGGCGTCGGCGGAGAAGCCGGTGTCGTGGTAGACCCAGAACGTCAGCGTGGCCGTGGTGGCCGTGCTCGGGATGGCGAAGCCGGTGGTCTGATAAATGCGCGTCTGCGAGCCGCTCGAGGAATCGAAGGAATTGAATCGCGCGAGGTCGCTGCCGCCATGCGGCGAGACGGCCGGATGTGTGCCCGCCGTGACGATGGTCCACGCACCAGCGGTGCCGGACACCTGCGCGGTCGCCCAGCCGGTCATGCTTTCGAATCCGTTCGAGAAGAGCGTCGATCCGCCGCCGCAGGTGGCGGTGAAGTTGTTTCCGGTCACGTTCGCGCCGGCCACGGTCACCGAGAGGGTGGTTGGCGAGAACGTGCAACCGCTCTTGCTCGGTGTCACGGTGTAGGTGCCGTTGGCGAGGCCGCTGATGACGTAGTTGTTCGACGCGTCGCTGGTCGCGCCCTGCGATCCAGCGGTGACTGTCGCGCCCGAGGTGCCTGCGCTGCCGGAGATCGAGAACGTCGCCACCGGCATCGTCACCGTGGCGGTGATCGTGAAGTTGGCGGCGGTGTATCCGTTCACGCCGAACCACCAGGTCCCCGAGGATGGATTCGTCGCCGAGCAGGTCTCGTTGCCGGATGACGTAAACGGGCGGCAGATGTAGCTCGTCGACGTCGGCTTGGCGTTGAACTGCGTGTAGAGATCGACGTCGGATGTCGCGGCCGAGGTTGCGACGGTGAGGTTCGTCGCGCCGGCGGGAACGGTGATGAAGTAGTACTTCCACGCGTTCAACGCGACGCTTTGGCCGGTCGCGGCGACGCCGCTGGTGAGCTGCGTGTCGCCAGTGCCGCAGGTAGCGGTGAAGTTGACTCCGGTCACGTTGGCCGAGGTGATGGTCACGTTGCTGGAGGCGGGCGAGAACGTGCAGCCCGACTTGCTCGGCGTCACGGTGTAGGTTCCGGCCACGAAGCCCGACATCGAATAGTTGCTCGATGCGTCGCTGGTGGTGGACGCCGATCCCGCGACGACCGTCGCTCCGGTGGTGCCGGCGTTGCCGCTGATGGAGAACGTCGGCGCGGTGCAGGAGGCGGTGAAATTGATGCCTGTGACGTTCGCCGTAGTGATGGTGACGGCGCTCGATGTCGGCGAGAAGGTGCAGCCGGACTTGCTCGGCGTCACGGTGTACGTGCCCGCGGCGAGGTTGGCGATCGTGTAGTTGCTCGAGGCATCGCTGGTGGCCGAGCCGCCGCTCGTGGAGAGGGTCGCTCCGGTGGTTCCGGCGTTGCCGGAGATCGAGAACGTGGCGGTCGTCGACGTCGTTACCTTTGCCGTCCAGATCTCTTCCTTCGCGTTGTTGCGGCGGTCGGTCCAGGAAGGGAAGAAGGCGTTGGCGTAGCCGGAGAGGCTGTTGTAGTCGCCGAACTGGTTGCCGGAATCGGCGCCGGTGACCGTCTCATCGGTCATGGCGGTGGTCACCTTGACCGCGGCCTGCCAGGTGGCGCCGCCGTCGGACGACATCTGATAGTAGATGTCGACCTTCTTGCGGCCGGCGTCGGCGACGGTGTCGTAGTAGATCGCGCCGAGCGTTCCGTTGGTTTCATCGACAGCGAGAAATGGATTGAACTGGTCATTGAAACCGCTCTGATTGTTCAGCTTGACCGCGGCGCTCCACGTTGCGCCGCCGTCGGTGGAGCGCGTGAACCAGATGCGCGTCTTGCACGTCGACGTCACGCTGGAGCCGGGCTCGCTCGTGGTGCTGCTGCAGCCGGAATCGCCGGAGAGATCAGTCCAGACCGCGTAGACGTTGTTCGTCGTGCCGTTCCTGTACGCGCCGCCGGAAACGTAGACCAGCGCGCGGCGGCTGTTGAACGACGGAACACCGATGTCGTAGCCGCGGAACGTCGTCCTGATCTTCACCGGCGTGCCGTAGCTGGCGCCGCCGTTGGTCGACTTGACCACGAAGATTCCGCGCGAGCCGGTGTCGGGGAAGAAGCCGAAGACGTCGCCGGCGGAGTTGGTCTTCACGTCGGCGCCGATGCAGGTTCCGGTGGCCTGCGCGTCGCTGACCTGGAGCGGCGTTCCCCATCCCGAGGATGTGCGGCGATTCATGAAGGCGGGGTTGCCGTTGTGCCAGATGACGTAGTTGTTGTTCGCGAACGACGACGTTGCACTGTGGTCGATCCACTGCATCTGCTTGTCGGTGTTGGTCTGCGTGCCGGAGATCGTGCCGTCGAACGTCCAGGTCGCGCCGCCGTTGGTCGACTTGTACGACTGGACTTTGAGCACGGTCTGCGCGGAGTTGATGCCCATCGTGGTCGACCACGCGGTGCCGTCAGAGCTCCAGTCGACCGTGGGGTCGGAGTGGAAGGCATCGCCGCTGGCGAGCGAAAGATTGGTCTGTCCCCATGTCACGCCGCCGTCGGCGGAGTAGTACACGGCCTGCGTGCCGGAGCCGCCGATGTTGTTCGAGGCGGAGATGATCTTGCTCGGATTCCAGTAGTTGATGCGGATGTCCGACTCGCTGCGCGAAACGGTCTGCGCGCCGGAGTCGCGGACGTTCGTTCCGGCGGTGGCGCCGAGGGCCGTGATGTGGTGGAAGCCCATCGCGGAGGACGTGCCCTCTTCGTCGGCATCGAGATCCTGAAAGTTCCGGCCCGGCGCCATGTTGGCCTCCGGATTACCCGGCTTCAGATCCTGGTGCGTCATCATCCACTCCAGGACTTCTTTCAGCACGAGCGGATAGCCGCCTGTCGGATCGTTGTCGTTGTCGTAATTGGCTTCGGGATGTCCCTTGCGCCAGTAGTTCTTGAGCCACGGCGGGACGATCGGGTCGTCCGCGTCTTTGTCTTTGAGCTTCAAGAAGTCCTGGTTTTTCTTGATCAGTTTCTCAAGCTCGCTGCCGGGATTCGCGTGCGCCTTCTTGAGTTGCTCATCGAGCGTGGGAAACTTCTTTGCCTGTCCCGGGGGAGTGGTGGAAGGCCCCTGGGCAAGAACCATCGTGGATGAAGCGAGAAACAGAGCTGCCAGGATGAGAGAGATTCTCTTCATTACTTTCCCTTCGTAAAACGTCAATTTTCGCGGGGTCGAAGGGCTCAACCAGATCAAGATCGGTGCCGCCTCAGGACGGCCTTAAATCAGCCTTTTTG
Organism: Thermoanaerobaculia bacterium; assembly: GCA_049586115.1. Classification (GTDB taxonomy): domain Bacteria; phylum Acidobacteriota; class Thermoanaerobaculia; order Gp7-AA8; family Gp7-AA8; genus JADGNZ01. The sequence goes on from JBAVBF010000803.1 coordinate 4,981, forward strand.
GCAGCTTTATTGACCCTGAAGAGCGAAAACACGCGGTCATGGTTTGAGCAGTGATGCAGTGCTTGACCCATAAAGGAACGCTGAAATCCGACGCAGTTCGAACGGGACGTGAACGTTAAGATGGAGAGAAAGGACGAATGATGATGAAACTTCTTGCGTGTTCCCTGCTGCTCGCTGTTGCGCTGCCGATGGCGGCATTCGCCGATGGCGCGGCAATCTACAAAACCAGATGCGTGGCATGCCACGGCGCCGACGGCAGCGGCCAGACTCCGGTCGGCAAAAGCTTGAACGTGCGCGATCTTCGTTCGCCCGAAGTGCAGAACCTGAGCGACGCCGACATCACGAAGGTGCTCATGAACGGCAAGGGAAAGATGCCCGCCACCAGGTTGGCGGAAGCGGATATCAAGGCCGTCATCGCCTTCATCCGTACGCTGAAGTAAAACAACCACGTCCGATCGCGATCTGCGTTTCCGAACGCTACTTCTTTGCCGCCGTCGCTCCTGATCCCCAGCCGGCACGGTCGGAAACGGCCCACATCGAATCGACCGTCACCTGGCCGTTGAAGATCGGGTTGGTCGTGGCGAAGTACTCGAGCGCGTTCGGATTCGCGGGACTCGCCTGGAGATAGGCGGACTGCGGATAGCTGCCCACCGGCTTCGAGGTTGTGTCGGGCGGCCAGGCCGCACGGTGATGACAGTTCATGCAGTTCGTCGTGATCGGATGCGACGCGGCCAGCTCGATGTACGGGTTGTAGGCGACCGGCCAGACCTGTGGCGGCTGCAGCGTGCCCGGCGGCGCGTAGAAGTTCTGATTCCCCGGCTTCTGCAGCATCCCGTAGGTCGAGGTGATCATGTAGTTCTGCCACGTCGTGTCGCCGCCCGGAACGGAGACGGGACGGCTGCTGCAGAAACGGTTGTTGTTCGCGCAGGCCTGCGCGTCGGGATGCCACCACGCCGACTGGAACGTCCAGTTCGACTGCTCTTTCGTGACCATGTGCATGGCCACGAGGGCTAGCGAGTCGCCCTGCGCGAACGCGCGGTTGTAGGTCCAATATGCTGACGCATCGAGGATGGCGCGGTCGCAGGGCGACAACGCGTTGAGGTCGGCCTGCGAGTACTTCTTGCTGTAGAAACGATCGAGGCCGACGACCTGGCCATCGTAGGTATTGGAGCTGAGCGGGTTGCCGCTCGGGTCGAGAACCCCGTAAAGGAACTGCACGCGCTGCACGCGCGCCGGACCGGAGACCGGACCGCTCGAGATGGCGGCGGCGCGCTTCCAGAACTTTTGCATCTCATAGCCGGCGTACTGGTTGTCCGACGAGGAGCCCGGCTTGTTCTGATCCCAGTCCCAGACCGGCAGCGCCGTGACGGAGGTCCAGGTCGGTCCGCCGCCGGCCACGGGCCAGAGCATCACTTTCAGAACGATCGAGGTCGAAGGCAGCGGTGTAATGCCTTTCGACGGACCCTTCGTCGACGACGGGAGCTGTCCGGTGAGCACGGCCGCGTCGTACAGCTGTTGATTATTGATGTTCGTGAAGGCGGAAGCGTTGTAGCTGACCGCTGCGATCATGATGTCGCCGTTGCTCTGAAAGATTTTTCCGTCGAGCAGCGCGTACTTGCCGGGCATCTTCTGGCCGCTGTTGTTCAGGAGCGGCTGGAGGCACTGCGGGTATTTCGCCGCCACTGCGGCGTTGACGGGATAGAGCGGGATCGGATTCAGAATCGCGCCGGTAGTGCCTTGGGCCCTGCTGCGCGCCTGATTGATCGTGACCGGCCGCGCCTCGGCAGGCGCCGCCGCATTTCCACCTTTCGGGTTCTGCCAGGGGTTGTACTCCCACGGGAACGCCTGCGTCGCGGTCTGCCAGCCGCGCCACACCGGCACGCTTGAACTGCCGAGAGGCTGATTCAAGCCGGCGAAGATGCAGTAGGCGTGGAGGCGCTGACGGTCGCCGCTGCGGGATGAGACCCAGGCCAGAAGAGTCTTCGCGGTCTGCGGATAATCGAAACCGGCCGGAAATTGCGCCGCGGGAGGCACGGGCGGGTTGTCGCAACTAGCCGAAGCGACGGCATGAACCTTCGAGCGTCCGGTTGTTGAAGGCTGCGTCGAAGACTTCGCAGCGTCGTGTGGTTCCGACCCTCCGCATGCAAACAGGACGCTGACCGTGGCAACAACCGCAATCGCACGATGAATTGGATGCATGTTCTCTCTCCTGAACAGGAGTGTCCGGTGAACGCGTTTCCCCTACCCGCGCGGGGGATTTTGTTTTGCAGGTAGAGCAAATGAGAAGTGAGCACACGCTCAGCGAAGCGAAGCAGCCGACGTAACTACCAGTCAGCGCTCCTCGAACACTTTCAGGTATGTTGCAACGCCGGAAACCGCTTTCGTTACGATCCGTAACCAGAGACTCCCATGACTGCGGCACTTGTGGAAGAGAGCATTGGGCCGTACAAGACCGTCTGCAAGCTGGGCGAAGGAGGAATGGGAGTCGTTTACCTGGCGCACGACGATAAGCTCGACCGGGCCATCGCCATCAAGCTGCTGCCGCAGCATCTCGCCGGCGACGAAGAGCATCTGGCGAGGCTGAAACAGGAAGCGCGCACCGCCTCCTCGCTGAATCACCCCAACATCATCACGATTTACGAAATCGGCCAGCACGAAGGCGGCGCCTTCATCGCCATGGAGTACATCGATGGCCAGACGCTGCGCGACGCGATGGCGGGAGGGCCGCTGCCGATCCGCAAGACGCTGCAGATCGCCTCCCAGATCGCCGATGGTCTGGCAGCCGCGCACAAGCGCGGCCTCGTGCATCGCGACCTGAAGCCCGAAAACATCATGCTGACGGGTGAAGGCGCCGTAAAGATTCTCGACTTCGGCCTGGCGCGAAGCGTTGCGTCCGGCGATGCAGGAGCCAGCCAGCGGAAAACCGACCCCGGCACCATCGTCGGAACGTTCGGCTATATGTCGCCCGAGCAGGCACGTGCGGAGAATGTCGACTATCGCTCGGACCAGTTTTCGTTCGGCGCGATCCTGTACGAGATGCTCACGGCCACGCGTGCTTTCGAAGGAGCGAGCGCGGTCGAGACGATGTTTATGGTCGTTCGCGACGAGCCGGTTTCGCTCTCGCATGCTGCGCCGCACGTTCCCGCGCTTCTGCGCTGGGTCGTCGAGCGGTGCCTGGCCAAGGATCCGGAGGAACGCTACGCATCGACCCGCGATCTGGCGCGCGACCTTCAGCATCTGCGCGATCATCTGTCCGAAGCAGGCGTGGCTCCGGTCAAGGAAGAGACCACCGAGGTGGAGTTGCTCGGCCCGCGCCGGCGCTGGCCGCTCCTGGCGGCAACCGCTCTCATCGCACTGCTCATCGGCGCGCTGCTGACGTCGTGGCTGCGGCGTCCCGCGCTGCCGACGATCACCTCCGAGCAATACCTCACCTATTCGGGCAACGACTTTTCGCCGGCGGTGTCGCCCGACGGGAAGCTCGTCGCGTTCAGCTCGCGTCGCGACGGCAAGCAGCGGATCTGGCTCAAACAGATCGAAGGCGGGAGCGAAGTAGCGCTCAGCGAAGGTTCGGATGATTTCCCACGCTTCTCACCCGATGGCGCATCGGTGCTCTACGTCCATTTTCTGCCCGACGGCACTTCATCGCTCTTCCGCATTCCGGTGGTGGGCGGTGAAGCGCGACGCATTCTCGATGGCGCGACGACCGGCGAGCTTTCGCCCGACGGCAAACAGCTGACGTTCAGCAGGAACGAGGTCGATGCCACCGGCCGCGTGACGAGCGTCATTCTTGCGGCGAACGCCAACGGCACCGGCGCTCATGAACTGTTTCGATCCGACATCGTCGCGCTTTCGCAGCCGCGCTGGTCGCCGGACCAGAAATGGATCGCGCTCATCGGCGCTTCCGGCCGCGTCGCCCAGACCATCGTCATCCTCAATCCCGATACGAAGGCCGCGCGAACGCTGGCGACGCCGCCGAAGTCAGGCGAGGTCTCGGTCCCGGTCTGGACGGCGGATAGCCGGGCGCTCATCTACGTTCGTGCCGCATCCGTGGAAGCCGTCGTCGGCTCGACGGCGCAGATCATTCGTCACGACGTGGCCAGCGATACGACGCAAGTGATCGGCTGGAGCTCGCACAACGGAACAGTGGCCGACGTTCTGGCGGATGGACGCATCATTCTCGACGTCCGTTCGCCGCGCGACAATCTGCGGGAAATCACGCTGGCAAGTGCGAGCGCTCCCGGAAGGAATGCGCCTTCGACGTTGCCGATCGAGCGTTGGATCACCCGAGGCAACAGCAGCGATCGCCAGCCGGTCTATTCGTCCGACGGCAAGTCGATCCTCTTCTCTTCCAATCGGAGCGGCAACCTCGATCTCTGGCAGATGAACCTCGCCGGCGGATCGGTCCGCAAGATCACTGACGATGCTGCCGAAGACTGGGATCCGGCGTTCACACCCGACGGCAGGAAAATCGTCTGGAGCTCCGGGCGCACCGGCAACCTCGAGATCTGGATGGCGAACGCCGACGGCAGCGAAGCGCACCAGGTCTCGCATGACGGTGTCGATGCCGAAAATCCCACCGCCACCGCCGACGGCCAGTGGATCCTTTACAACTCGTTCAACCAAAAACACCTCGGCATCTGGAGAGTCCATCCGGACGGGACCGGCGCGTCGCTAGTCGTCGCAGGCCGCGATGTCGTCCCCGACGTTTCGCCCGATGGGAAATACGTCGCGTACCTCGCCGATGGGCGGACGACGAGGGCGACCGTGCGCGTTGTCCGGATCGCGGACGGCGCGATGACGCGCTGCATCATTCCTGTGCCGGCGCCTCCGCATACGACCGCAATCCTGGGACGCATGCGCTGGATGCCGGACGGCAAGTCGATCGCCTTTCTCTACGTCGATGAACATGGCGTCAACGGTGTCTTTCAGCAGGACTTCGCCGCCGATCAGGACACGAGCGCCACTCGCCGGAAACTTGCAGCGTTCGACCCGGAGCGCGCTACCGAATCGTTCGGCATTTCGCGCGACGGCAAAGCGATTGCCGTCGCCGGCTGGGAGCAGCTCTTCAGTCTCATGGCCATCGACGGCGTCCCGGGCGTGACGGCGAGGCACACGGAAAAAAAGGAAAACTGACCGATGGCGGACAAGAACGAGCCCGACGCGATACTCCCTCCCGCGTCATCCGTCGTGATGAAAGCAATCGATGCCACGACCTTCACGGAAATGGAGAAATTCGTCAAAGATCTCGAAGGCCGCCCCATCGAACGCCTCCTGAAAGATCTTCCCGACCTCGCCGACCTTCCGGCGACCAAGGTGTCGCTGGTCTCCTACGTCATCACCGCCAAGTACCGCCAAGCCGACCCAGCGACCCGCACCATGATCAAGGAAAGCATCCAGGCCACCTTGAACCGCATGGGCATCGACGAGCGCCGCGACCGAGTCGCGCAGATGTTTGAGCGGCTAAGGTAGAAACAACGCGCGTTGCAGGCAGCAGCGCTACTCCTGCCCGGTAACACATTCCATAATCAAGCGTGATTTGGTACCGTGCGCGGTCCCAAAACGCCGGCATCAGCAGAAGAGAGAGAAGGGTTCCCATGCGTCGACTCGCGTCCATCGGTTTCGCGTTGGTGGTTGTTTCGGTCGCCATTCCGAGTCTCGCGCAGCCGGCCGGTTGGTCGCGCGATGCGACCTTTACCGTGCATGAAAACTCGGGGACCGCGTTGGCGAGCTATCCCGTGCGCGTCGTCATCGATACCGCCACACTGATCGCCCACGGCTTGCTCCAGCCGGACGCCGATGATCTCCGGTTCGGCAATGACGCCGCGGGTACGGCGCTCTATCCGTATTGGATTGACAGCGGCGTGAACACATCATCGACCATCGTCTACGTTCGAGTCCCGTCGATTCCGGCAAATGGCACCGTGACGGTTCACATGTACGACGGCAATCCGGCGGCCGCCGCCGGAACCACGCCCGGCGCCTTCGACGGGCCCTTCACGGGGACAAATCAGAGCGCGGACACGTCGCTCAGCGGAGTTGACGATTCCCAGCGCGGGTACCGCTTCAGCGCGGACACGCCGATCCTCGTCACGCAGCTCGGCAAATATGAGCCGAACGGCGTCGCAAAGACGGTCACGCTGTTCGACGCCTCGACGCAGGCCATCCTGGCGCAGCAGCAAGTGCCCGGGCCGGCGGCCACGTGGGATTACCAGGACCTGACGCCACTCTGGCTGACCGCCGGCTCGCAATACATCGTGGAGATCTTCAACCCCAGTAGCGCATCGAGCTACTACTTCGGTCACGAGCCGACGATGAACAGCCACATCACGTACTACGACTTGCGGTATTGCAATGGCTGCAGCGCGAATACCTTTCCGACCCAAGCCCTGAATAACATCCTGTACGGATACGTCGACATCACCTTCTATTCTCGTCAGGTCGTCACTCCTGCGCCGGGAGTCACGTCTCCGGCGACCCCGAGCTCGACATCTCTCTCGTCCGACGTGAATCCGGTGACGTACGGGCAACCCCTGACTCTGACCGCGAGCGTTACGGGACTGGTCCCGAGCGGCACCATCGCGTTCATGGATGGAGCGAACCCGATCATCGGCTGCGGCTCGGTCGCACTGACCAGCGGTCAGGCACAATGCGTCACGAACGCGCTCGCGGCCGGACCACACTCGCTGAGCGCCGTCTATTCGGGAGACGCCAACAACGATACATCGACCGGAACGCTGAGCCAGTCCGTGCTCGCCACCACGACGACGACGCTGCAATCCAGCCACAATCCGTCGACCGCGGGGGAGCAGGTCACCGTTACTGCAACCATCACGGGATCCTCGCCGGCCGGCACCCTCAACTTCTTCGACAACGCCCTTCCCATCGCAAGCTGCTCGAGCGTGACCGTGTCGGCCGGCACGGCCACCTGCGTGATCTCCACTCTCGCGCCGGGCACGCACCCGGTCACTGCGAGCTACTCCGGCGATACCGCGAATCGAGCGTCGAGCACGAGCGCGCCGCTCTCCCAGGTGGTCAATCCCGCGACGTCGTCGACCGGCATTACGTCGACAACGAATCCTTCTTCGTTTGGACAGACTGTGACGTTCACCGCCACGGTCAGCGGAGATGCTCCCACCGGTTCCGTGACCTTCAACGACGGTGCGAATCCGATCGGAGGATGCAGCGGAGTTCCCCTGTCGGGGGCGACCGCGACCTGCACAACCTCCACGCTCTCCTCCGGCTCGCACTCGATCACCGCCGTCTACTCGGGCGATACGAACAACACGGCATCGACGTCTGCTCCGCTCGTGCAGGTGGTCAGATCGCCGACGACCACACACCTGACGATCACGCCGGCAACCCCCGGCCAGGACGGCGTGGCAACACTAGAGGCTAACGTCACCGGCGCGAATCCCACCGGCACCGTGACCTTCCTCGACAACGGATTCCCGATCGGCACATGCGGTGCGGTGACGTTGTCCGGAGGAAGCGCGGCCTGTACGGTGACTCTCGGCTTAGGCCCCCATTCGCTCAGCGCGTCGTACTCAGGAGACGCGAACAATGAACCGTCCGTATCGGCTGCGGCGATGCTGACGCTCGCGGTTCCCGTCCTCGATCCCCGAGCCCTCGCTGCCCTCGCCGTCCTCCTCTGCCTCACCGCAGTGGTGATGCTGCGTAAGTAGACTTTTCGGAGGGACGGTCACCCGTTCGAAGCATCGTACAATCGGCCGCCTGATGAAGAACGCGATGCTCGCTCTCGTACTCACCCTGACCTTCGCGCCGTTCGCACTCGCGCAGAAGGCGTTTGTCTACTACCTGCCTGCCGTGGCCCGGTCCGGAGGCGTGAACGGCAGCTTCTTCGTCAGTGAGGTGCGCGTGTTCAACAAAGGCACCGCGACGGCAAACGTCGATGCGTATCTGCTGCCGGCCGGCGACAGGAAGTCGTTCACCGTAGCGCCGAATCACGCAGCGTCGTACGCGGATGTCATGATCTCGCTGTTCGAACGCCATGAGGGCGGTGCCGGCGCGATGCGCGTCGAGTCCGATCAGCCGCTTCTTGTCAGCAGTGAACTGCAGAACGTCAACAGCCTCTGCCCCAACCTCGGCGGCACGACGGGGCAGTATGTCCCCGCCGTTCCGCGCAGCGCGGCGTCGACGCACCAGCGTTTGGCGCACCTCACGTCCGATGCCGGCCATCGCACGAATTTCGGCGTGGTGAACACGAGCAACGTCGAGGCGAATCTCACGATCAAACTGTTCGACACCGACACCGGCAGCGTCCTCGGCGAGGGCGACCTGCGCGTGCAGCCGCAGGGCTGGGTGCAGCTCAATCAGATCGTCGATCAGTTCTTCATCTTCGACCCTGTGCCGCACGGCATGATCGAGGTGACGTCCGACATGCCGGTGATCGCGTACCTCTCGGTGCTCGACAACACGACCAACGACGCCTTCACGATCCTCGGCGACCCGGCGGAAAACTAGCGCAGCAGCCTGCCTGGGTTCTCAAGGGGGTTAAGGCAAAACGGCCGCCTTGACGGTCGCCCGTAAATTCTTGATCCGATTGGTTGCGGGGGCGGGATTTGAACCCGCGACCTTTGGGTTATGAGTTCGCCGAGCGGCCAATTCTCGTGGGCTTGTTGGTTGTTGACTCTCGGTGATTCCGATCGATAACTCTATTCGCTTTAAATAGTTGCCGATCTTGGATCAGCGACGATCAATCGTGAGCAGCCCGGCTCACACCTTAAAAATACCTTAAAATTGAGCCACGTTCCGCTACGGGAAGGCGACCGGTCTCATCGAGCTGTACGAACTCAGGGCGGCGCTCTGCGGTGGCGCGCCGCCGCGCATCAGTCATGGAGCCAAGCGCTTCGCTTCTCGCCCGACGGAACAACCTCGCCTCCGGCGGCATCGATAGTCGAATCCGCCTCTGGGACGTCGCAGACGGCCGTCCTGTCCTTGAGATGATCGGCATGCTGGACGGCGCTTGGATCATGGAAACACGGCATGCTACCGAAGGGCGACGATACGGGACTACGCGCCGCCACATTGGCCAGCGCGGACGACTTCCGCGTCTGGTCCGGGCACGAGCTGCGCCTGGCCTATGTCGGCCGCGTGGTTCCGCCGACGATCTCGCATCATCTGTTACCCGAAGAGTAAATTATGGGCGGACGGACCCGCTGCACGGTGCTTTTCGACCCGCGAGGATCATCAGTTGGTTGACGAGAATGACAAGGTATTACGAGATGCTGGAGTGACGGTCTCATGGCCCGCGGTCGCGATCGCGCCGCCGCTAGTACCGGGTGAGATGCACGTTTGGGCTTGGTCGCTCGCGCGCGCTGCAGACATCGTTCTTCGCATGCGTGCGATTCTTTCAGACGAAGAGATAGCGTGCGCGGACCGATTCCTCTTCGATCGCGACCGCAGGCGATTCACCGTCGCCCACGCGCGTATGAGGCAACTCCTAACGGCTTACGCCGGCGCTGCGCAACCGCTCCGCTTTCACATCGGACCGCATGGCAAGCCGCAGCTGGTCGACACGCCGCACGTGCGATTCAGTCTCACGCATTCGCACGAGCTCGCACTGCTGGCTGTCGCACACGAAAACGATCTCGGCGTCGACGTCGAGGCGTTGCGGCCGATCAGCGTGGAGAGCATCGAGCGGTACTTCTCGAAACCGGAGCAGGACGTGCTCCGCAGCGTTGAGCCCGAGCATCGGCTCGTCGCGTTCTACTCGTGCTGGACGCGGAAGGAGGCGTTCCTCAAGGGAATTGGCTTGGGGCTGATGCGCGATCTTGACAGCTTCGCCGTCTCGATTGCGCCGCACGCGCCGACAATGACGTGCCTGCACGCCGACGACATTGAGGGCTGGAACATGCAGCACCTCGAGGCCAGCCCGATGGTACGTCGGTGCGCTCGCCTTCAAGGTTGCACGGATGTCCGTGCAGTGCTTTTCGGCGGAGGAGTGACGGGTGCCGCACGCCGATGCCACGATGGCGCGGCCGCGATCGTGATCCAGCGACAGCTCGTGCATGCGTAGGATCGATCCCGAGTTCATTGCAGAGCGTGTTCACCCGAACTTCGCCCATTTCTTGAGAGTGTTCTCACCAGGCATTCGAAGACACTTCGTTCCTTGCGAAACCCGAGACGTAATCGCTACCGTCGGCATTGCGTCATTGCTCTGCCGGGGAGAGCGTCCGGAACACCTCGGCCGTTGTGATCTCCGCTGGCGAGAGTATGCGAATGAGCTTCGCGATGTCCTGCGGCCGTGACGTCGGATCGTCCGCTGGCGATAGCGCACGGATCAGCGCGCTCACCTCGGGACCTCCAGTCGGGCAGAGCGCGCGAATCACCTCGGCAACGTTCTCCGGCCTCCTCGCCGCGCGGTCATCGGCTGGCGACAGCGCACGGATCAGCAGCGCTGTTTCGTTCGCCGAAAGCTTCCTGGATGGATAGAGCGCGGAGATAAACTTCACGGCATCGGCGGCATTGGTGATTGTCGTGTCGTCGGCGGGCGAGAGCGCCGCGATGAGAGCTGCGACTTCCCGTACCGGATGATCAGCAGGCGCGAGCGAGCGCACGAATTCCGCCGCTTCTTCGGCGTTCATTTGCGGCTGCGTTTCGATCGGCCACATCTCCCGGATCACCGCAACCGCTTGCTGCTGGCGAGTCGAGAGTCTCGGCACGGCGGTCCTTGCGTCTCCGGTATACGCAAGCGCTTCGCGAACCGCTGTCGACATCTCTTCGATGTTGCCGCGGACAAACGTGTCGGTGATTGCGGAAACGCGATCCGCCGACGCGGCGGGGGAGAGTGCTGAGATCAACGCCTGCAGCCGCTCACGGCCACCCTCCTCGGCAGCGGGCGAGAGCGCTTGAATGAGGCGCGCCACGCCGCTGGGATCTGCCAATACGGCTTCCGCCGGACTGATCGCGCGGATGAGCTCCGCTACGTCGGTGACGTTCGCGCCGCCAGACGTCGCCGGATAGATCGCGCGGATGAGAGAGGCAAGGCTCTCGATATCTTGGTTAGGCAACGTTACGCCGCCCGCCTGAAGGACGATCTGTTCGGGCTGCAGGTGTCCGGATGGTATCGTTTGGGCAATTTGCATGAGTGCCTGAGCGATGAAGTGAACTCGAGTGTCAGCCATTTGAATCTCCTCCCGTCGTCTCGGTCAAAAGCGCCAGTCCTTCTGTTACTCGCCCTAACAACATTGTTGCGGCGCGGT
>JBAVBF010000804.1:0-1707 GCA_049586115.1 Thermoanaerobaculia bacterium
GTGTCATGCTGAACTTCCGATGAGTCATCCGAAGAAAAAGTGGGGGCAGCACTTTCTCCGCAACCGCGGCGCGGTGGCGCGCATCGTCGAGGCGGTCGAGCCGGCGGCGGACGACGTCGTCGTCGAAATCGGGCCCGGCGAGGGAGTACTCACGGAGAAACTGGCGGAGTTGCCCAACGAACTGATCGCCGTCGAGATCGATCCGGAACTCTCGGAGCGGCTGCAAAAACAGTATGGCGATCGCATCACGCTCATCAACGACGACGCGATGGAAGCGCCGCTGCCGGCGCGGCCGTATCGCGCTGTCGGCAATCTCCCCTACAACGCGGGAACGCCGATTCTGCGCCGCGTTGTGGCCGACCCAAACTGCCGCCGCGCCGTCTTCATGCTGCAGAAGGAAGTCGCGGATCGCCTCGTCGCAAATCCCGGCGACGAAGCCTACGGCTATCTCACCCTCTACGTCCGCCTCTACGCCGCGGCGCGCACCATTCTCACGCTCGAGCCGAAGTCGTTTTACCCGCCGCCGAAAGTACGCAGCGCCGTCGTCGTGCTCGATCCCGATCCGAAGCCGTTCGCCTCCGAATCCCTCATCCATCTGATCAGCGCCTCGTTCCGGATGCGGCGGAAGAAACTGGTCAACAACTTGACCGAGCTCGGGACTCGCGAGGAAATCGTCGCGGCGATGGAACGTGCAGGGATCGATGCGGACATTCGCGCCGAACGGCTGTCGCTGGAGGATTTCGCGCGACTGCACGATGCGATGGAGTGAAAACGTATGCCTCGCTACATCAAGAAATTCAGATCGACCACCGCGCTCGGCCCGACCGAGGAGCGCGGCGTGCCGCTTTGGGTGGGCTACGAGATTGAAGGCGTGGACGGCGACCTCTCCGACGCCGGCCTGGTGAAGGCGGACGGCCTCACGGATGACGAGTTGCGCGAGCGTGGTGTCACGTCATTCGCGCGTGTGGCCGCGGGCGATCAAGCGATGTACGAGAAACTGGGGATTCACAACGGTCCCAGGATCCGCAGATAGCACTCGTCCTGTCCGACAAACTCCACCGCGCCGCGCGCTTCCCAGGCGCGCAGGCGTTCGATCACGCGCGGATGATTGAGCTGGACGGCATCGCCGAACATGTGCATCAACACCGCGCGCGGAACGGAGTTGCTGCCGCGGCTGCGCAGTCGCTCCAGTCCGACCTGCAACGCGTCTAGTCGGAACTCGACATCCTCATCGAGCAGCTTCCCTTCGTACGGCTCCTCGGACTGCGGATTCATCTCCAGGAACGTCTCGAACGGCAGCGGACGAAACTCCTTCACACCGCGGCTGCGCAGGTCTTCTTCAGGCAGATCGTCGGCGAGCACGAGGCCCGGAATCTCCGTGCCGACGCCGTCGATCTCCCATCCGATCCACCGCTGCCGTCCTAGCAGCGTGATCCGCTGGATGTAGCGCGCCATCTATCTCTCGTTCCCCGAAAAACGAACGCTGATGATGGCATGGACGGAGTTCGATCGCCATTGGCCTCCTGCAGAAGTTTGACGTGAGGGTGCCGAAAGTGATGCTACGCTTTCGCCCTTCTCCCCATGTTCGAGTCCGTCGCGCCCGAAGCATTTGTACCGCGCACCCGCCGCGTTTTCTACGAGACGCTCCCGATCTCGATCGCGGTGCATGTGGTGGCCGTCGGCGCCGCGCTGGTGAGCATGATCTGG
>JBAVBF010000805.1:0-1863 GCA_049586115.1 Thermoanaerobaculia bacterium
GTGCTACCTCGCGCACCGCGACGTTCTGGCGAACATGCCGGACGACACGCTGGCCGACGACGTCCACGTCACCTGCCGGGCCATGCTGGCCGGGCGCCGCATCGGTCATGCGCACGACGCCGCGGTCATCGAACTTCGCTCACCACGCACATTGCGCGCACTGGTGCGCCACAAGTATCGGAAGGCGGACGCGTATCTGCGCGAGATCGTCCGGTTCGTGCCCGAGGTGCGGAGGATTCCGTGTCCGATGCGGACGATCTTTCTGTGGCGAGCGGCGTTGCTCACGCTCGTTCCGCTTCTCGGCGTCGTCGGCGGAGCGGCGGCGGTTGCCGCGATTGCAACGTCATTCGAGTCAATCATCGTTGCGGCACTCGCGGCGACGTTGCTGTTCGTCATTCCACCGGCACGCGGATTCGCGCTGGCCGCGCTGCTCGCCGCAGTCTCCGCGGCGGCGTTGGTGATGCATCCCTTCTCCCGGCAGCAGGCCTCCTTTCCGAAAATCATTCGAGCGTCTGAATACTGATGAAGAACCGCGACAAACTCGTCATCGGCAGCAAGATCCTGGCGTCGAAGATCACCAGCAGGCCGCGCCCATTTTTTGTGCAGTACTCGCTGCTCAACGCCTGCAACGCGAAGTGCGTCTACTGCAACTGTCCCGAACGCGAAGATCCGCGCGCGTCGCTCGAGCAGCATCTTTCCGTGCTCGCTGAGTTCGCCCGGCTCGGCGCCGTTCGCATCAAGTTCCTCGGCGGCGAACCTCTGCTTCATCGCGACATCGGCACGCTCGTCGCGGCCGCCAAGTCTCACGGCATGCGCACCGCCGTCGTCACGAACGGCTTCCTCATTCCGTCGCGCATGGACCTCATGACGCAGTTCGACGAGGTGGTCATCTCCATCGATGGGAGCGAAGAAGCGCACGACGCACAGCGCGGCGCGGGAACGTGGAAGAAAGTCATGGCCGCCATCGACGCGTGCGCCGCGGCGAAACTCGACTTCTTTCTCAGCGCCGTCGTCACGCGCGACACCACCGGCGAGGTGGACTGGCTCATCGACACGGCGCGCCGCTACGGAGTCTCGGTCAACTTCCAGATCCCGCAATTCAATCCGGAGATGTACGGCCCGGGCGCGCAGCAGTGGATGCCGTCGCCGGACGAGATCCGCAAATTGATTGGCAAGATCATCGCTGCGAAAGATGCCGGCGCGCCGGTCCTCTTCTCATCACGCTCGTACGGCCGCACGCTGCAGTGGGAGGATTTCTCGAAGGAACGCGATGAGCGTCCTGGCCAGGCGTCGCCGTGCACGGCCGGCAAATACTTTCTGCAGATGGAGCCGAACGGCGACATCTACCCCTGCGTGCTGCAGATCGGGACTTTCCAGCCGAAGAACGCTTTTCGCGATGGCGTCGAGACGGCCTGGCGGCACGCGTCAAGTCACTCCTGCTTCGATTGCTACAACACCTGGTTGAATGAGAACCGAGGGATTTTCGACCTGCACCCGGCGATCCTGAGGAACTTCTGGTCGAACTATCTGAGGGCGCGGTAACTCTTCGGTCTGCAATATTATTTGCGTTATGCACCGAAAACCCTTCCGCATGTTCATGGAATATGGTGTATCACCATAAAATAGGCCCGGAAGTGCTTGTATGCACAGAAGTTAGGCGTTGACTCCGGACCTCCTTTCCATAGAATACGCCCTCGCCGCTGTCCAATACGGTGCCAAGGAGTGAGCATGGATCAACGCTATTCAACAATCATCTTCGTCCCCCACGCGCGGGCGAAGTTCCGGAAGTTGAAGGTGTCGCACCGCCTGCTCTTCTCCGTCGTTTCGATCGTTACGTCGTCGCTCTGCCTCTCGACGTTCTTC
>JBAVBF010000806.1:0-2504 GCA_049586115.1 Thermoanaerobaculia bacterium
GGCGGCTCAGGATGACAGTGTTGCCGGCAGGGAATGACAGTATCGTTCGCCACGCGTGCTCACTCGCGACGATTTCAAACGCCGCTTCGGCGGCAATGCCGTCATCGGGATGGTGCATGTCGCTGCGCTTCCCGGGGCGCCGCTGTATGGCGGATCGATGCAGGCGATTGTCGACGCCGCCTTGCGCGATGCGCGCGCGTTGCGCGAGGGCGGGTGTGACGCGATTGCATTCGAGAACTTCGGCGATCGGCCGTTTTTCAAGGATTGCGTTCCGGCGGAGACCGTGGCGGCGTTGACGCGCGTGATCGTCGAAGTTGTCGCCGAGGTGAAGATCCCATTCGGCGTGAACGTACTTCGCAACGATGCTGCGTCCGCGATTGCGATCGCCGCGGCGACCGGCGCGGCGTTCATCCGGATCAACGTGCACACCGGCGCGATGCTCACTGATCAGGGGATCATCGAAGGGCGTGCGGCGGAGACGCTGCGGAAACGCGCGGCGATCGCGCCCGAGTTGCTGCTCTTCGCGGATCACCTGGTCAAGCACGCCATGCCGCTGGTGCCGTCGTTGGATGAGATCCAGGCGGCGAAGGATTTGCGGCATCGCGGATTCGCAGACGCCATCATCGTCAGCGGCGTAGAGACGGGAGCGGAGCCGGATCGCGGCAGCTTCGCGCGCGTGCGCGAGGCGCTCAGCGCCGCACCGATTCTCATCGGCAGCGGGCTAACCGAGGCGAACGCGGGCACGTTCGCCGATGCCGACGGAGCAATCGTCGGGACGTCGATCAAGATCGACGAACGCGTCGAAGCGCCCGTCGATCCCGATCGCGTGAAGCGGCTCGTCGCCGCGTTCAAGCGCCTGTGATTACACGGCGCGTCTGCCGGTGACGAGCTGAATGATCAGCACGATCACCGCGATGACGATCAGCAGGTGGATGAGGCCACCACCGATGTGCATCGCGAAACCGGCCAGCCAGAGGATGACGAGAACGACGATGATGAGCCAAAGTAAGTTTCCCATGCGGCTCAGCAATAGCTACTCGCGTGCCAGCGACTGTCATCCCCACGAGTTTTACCGCGTCGCGACCGGGCCGCCGCTCAATGTCGTGTGTACGTGGGCGTGCAGTGTCGGAACGGCCTTGGTCAGGATCGGGTACGGGTTGACCATGTCGTCGTTCTCGTTGATGCCGAAGTGGAGGTGCGACGGCGTGTACTTGGCGTTGCCGGTGTTTCCGACGTAGCCAATCAGATCGCCGGCCTGCACTTCCATCCCTTCGTACAGCCCGGCCGCCCAGCGGTCGAGATGCGCGTAGTAGAACGAGGCGCCGTTTTCGTTCGTCAGCCAGATGCAGTGGCCGCCGAGTTTTTGATCGCCGATGAAGCTGATTACGCCGTCGACGACCGCGACGACCTCGGTGCCTTTCGGCGCGAAGATGTCGATACCTTTGTGAACGCGTGCTCCGCCGTCGCGCGGCGCGTGCCAGCTGTCGTCGAGCGACGACGTGTGAACGCCGACGACCGGAAGCCGCAACGATACTTTCGCGAGCGGCGCGAAGAGCGCTTGGGCGCGGGCGCCGAAGGCGTTGTCGCGCGCCTGCGCGCTGGACGGAGCGACGGAAGCGAGCGGCGTGCGGGCCAGCTCGCGCGTGTTATAGCGGCTCAGATCGACGCGCATCTGCGTTTTGAGCTGCGTCCAGTCGTCATCTTCCGAGGGAAGCGCCGCGCTAACGGCAGGCGTGGACTTGACGTCGTCCGGAACGACGGAAGCACAAGCGGTGAACAGGAGGAGGATGAGACCGCTCAGCACCAGGACAGTGCGAAGCCAGATACCGCGCGCGTGAAGGGGACTCATATGGGATCGGGAGCGACGGACGGGAGTGTAAATAATGTTTCGCGCGGTGTAAAGAAAATAGTGGTTTAAATCTAATCATCCACTGATCTACTTCTTCCCGAACAACAGCTCCGCGAATTCGTCGACTCGCCGGACGCCTACGACTTCGACGTCCGCGCGGATTTCGGCGGCGTTTGACTGCGGCAGGATCACGCGCCGGAATCCGAGGGCCGCGGCTTCGCGGGCGCGGAGGTCGGCTTGCGACACACTGCGCACTTCTCCGAGCAGACCGACCTCGCCGAAGACGACCACGTCGTGCGCGATGGGGAGGTTGCGCTGCGAAGAGAGAAGCGCTGCGACGACGCCGAGGTCGATGGCCGGCTCGTCGATCTGCAGACCGCCGGCGAGATTTGCGTAGACGTCGCTGGCGAGGAAGTTGCCGCCATTCTTTTTCTCGAGGACTGCCAGCAGCAGCGACACGCGGTTCGCATCCATGCCGATGGCCATGCGCCGCGGCGACGGGAAGTGCGTCACGGACACGAGCGCCTGCACCTCGATCAGCAGCGGCCGCGTACCTTCGACCGCAGCCACGATCGCCGATCCCGCTGCCGTGCTGCGCTGTGAAATCAGCGCGGCGGAAGGGTTGGGAACCTCCTGCAAGCCGGTGTCGTGCATC
>JBAVBF010000807.1:0-2421 GCA_049586115.1 Thermoanaerobaculia bacterium
GGAAATAGATCAGCCAGAACGTGATCGACAACGTCACCAGACGTAGCGCGATCCAGACCGGCTGCGGGACTTTGGTCGGAATTTCCGAATAGGTCGGAAACAGCTTGGCAACGGATGGCATTTCGATTCCAATGACTCTATAGAAAACGCGACTTCAATAATCGACCGGCTTCAATTTTTGACCCTTGACGACGTCCAGCGCAGCCGAAGGGCGAGAATGTGCCCGAGGTCCAGCAGCATCTGCCGCGCAATCAGCGGCTGCCACGCGCCGAGGTGTTCGAAATTCTTTCGCGTCACCCGGATCGCGGTGCCGTCGGTTTGCGCGCGAATGGTTGCGCTGCGCGGCTCGCGGTCGAAGAAGGCGATTTCCCCGAATACCGAGCCTTCCGGAATTTCGGCGATCACGGAGTCGCGGCCGCGCTTGTCGGAAACGACGACCGACACCGCGCCGGACGACAGGATGTAGAACGAATCGTCCCGCTCGCCGCGGGTAATGATGTTGTCGCCCCGGCGAAAATGCCGGGTCTCGACGATCGCGAGAATTTTCTCCCAGGCATCCCTGGGCAATGCTTCGAGAAATACAAATGCCTCGGCCACCGACCCGCTCGCGGCCGCTGCCGACGCTTCCATCGGATAGTCAAAAAGCCCCATCTCTCGCTCCGCCCCCGAGAGCTGACCATAGCTTAGTTTGTTGCGGCTTGCGCGCAAGCGCGAAGTGTCACCATTCCGATGCGCAGGCGTTGTTCAGACCTGACGGATGATGCTGACCTTGACTTGCTGCGATGAGAGATTGCGCGCAGAAAGCGAATTCATCGGGGCGCGGGACAGCATTGAACCCATCCCGCCGGCCGTCGTCCAAGGAGCTGCTCTTGTTGCCGGGAATAGCCTCCGCGGAGGAGGAGACGCTGGCCAAGAGATGCACATCAGATGACGCAATCCTCCTGGCGCAGCGCGGGCGACCGCAAGCTCTTCGTCTACGATGTCGAGAACACCCGCGAATTTCGCATCAGTTGCGAGCTCAACATCTCCATCCTCAATACCTTCGGCGTGACCCTCGACCACAAGTCATCACGATCGAGCCGAAGTGCTTGGCAGTCTGGTGCTATGAAAGTTTCTCGGTTATCGAACTGGGCCTATTGAAGCTCGGGTGCTGGCCTGTTTTAGGCCCTAGTGGCCAGTTCTGATTTTCGCAGTGGCCTAGTTTGCCCTAGCGATGTTCAAGCTGATCGCCATTGAAGATGTGCAACGTGCCGGAGAAGGCAGGGTGGTCTGCCTCCACTACATACCGAACGGCCCCGGCTCGGTTTGGCGGTAAGAAATATTTATCTATGTTCGTCGGACAACGGCTCGATGTATGTCTTATGTATGCTCTTCACTGTTTTAAGGCCATCAAAGAGGACGCGGATTGTACTAGGATTGTGATTGCCGACGATGCCGACGACAGTGCCCGTCTCAGTGGTTGGTCTGCGGACGCGACCTTTTCCCAACTGGCTCAAGCACACACGGTCGCCTAACCTAAAGGTTGGCTCGATAATATGCCGGTTCATTCCTTAAACCTATAAATTATCGTCTCAATAGATTGAGAGGTAATTGCCCGTGACCACGCGCGATTTTTTATCAGTACCTAACCATTCGCCGCCGAGGCGACTGAACCTTAAATGGAAGCAAAAGCACTTCGTAAAATCCGAAATAAGACTCGGGGCCTCTCTCGATCAGTGGTTTAATCTTATTATGCCGCTGGCATATCCTGGACAATCCCGTATGAATCAATCACGTGGGTCGTAGTTGGCCGACGCTGACACTGAAATGGCGGGGGCCACTCGGGAGCCATTTGCAACATCACTGAGCGAGCAGCTCCGTGCGAATATAGTCATTTTCGCGGCATGAAGTGATGGCCTGGCTTCCCTTCGCACCTTGCGCAGATCAGATGAGGTCGGCATTTGGTCGAACGCGGCCTTCGCTCCCTGAGCCGCCTGATTTTGCTCCAGCCAGCGACCGCCTCGACGAGCCGCAGCCGTCCTCCATGATTACCAGTCGCGTATTCTGCTTTTCCCTTATTATGTCGTACCGGCCCAAGACACGGGCATGTGCCCGTCGAGAAGTGCAACGGCGTTGCCGGGATCCAAATTTGGTCTCCGTTCCAATAGTGGGCGATGCCCAGCGGCTTTCCTGTATTGGTCCGATTGGCGCCGTCACCGGTCATCTCAAGCGAAGAGCAGCGGCGTTCCTGAAGATGCGAATACTTGGAAAATTCCCAGCCGACTACGGGCAGATGGCGTTTTTAATTGCCGAGTAGCGTTATTGCCGCATTCGATCGGTCGAATGCAAAATCACAGCGAATACCTTAACTTACACTGGCTGGACGCCAGTCCCGAGAATTAACCGATTTAGGAGCGGATCGAACGATTTCGTTGTCTCGCC
>JBAVBF010000808.1:0-3696 GCA_049586115.1 Thermoanaerobaculia bacterium
ATGCCGATGATGACCAGGATCAACGCCACGAAGATGATCGAGGCATGGTCGATATGCATCGTGAATGAGTGGCGGACCAGAGCCAGCGTGAGCATGTGAAACACGGCCAGCAGACCGCCGGCGAAGATGATCGAGCCGATGAGCAGGCGGGTTCGGAAGGACTTCATCGGTCGGCCTCGATGCGATAGCCGAGGCCGCGAACGGTTTCGATGAAGGAAGCGCCGAGCTTGCGGCGAAGGCGGGCGATGAAGACTTCCACGGTGTTCGAGTCGCGATCGAAGTCCTGCGAGTAAATGTGTTCCGTCAATTCGCTCTGCGACACGGCGCGGCCGCGGTGGTGCATGAGATAGGAGAGAACGCGAAACTCGTGGCTGGTTAGTTTCACGGTCACACCGTCGAGCGTGACGCGGGCGTTGCGCGGATCGACGACGACGGCGCCGGCGCGAAGCTCGGGGGTGACCTGTCCGCTGGCGCGGCGAATCAGCGCGCGCAAACGGGCCAGCACCTCCTCCATCTGAAATGGCTTGGCGACGTAATCGTCCGCGCCTCCGTCGATGCCGCGGACCTTCTCGTGCCACGAGTCGCGCGCGGTGAGGACGAGCACCGGCATCGACAGTCCCGCATCGCGCCATCGGCGAAGAATCGTGAGCCCGTCCATCTTCGGCAGGCCGAGATCGAGGATGACGGCGTCGTAGGACTCCGTGGCGCCGAGGAAGTCGGCGCGTTCGCCGTCGAGCGCGCAATCGACCGCGTAGGCGGCATCGGTCAATGCCGACGCGAGCTGACGCGACAGGTGAGGCTCGTCTTCAGCGATCAGGATGCGCATTGCTTCTCCGGGTGATACGTCTTCGATTCTGAACCCAACCTGAACAATCTATTCACGCATCGTTCAGCGCGGCGCCGACATCCTGCGCCGCATGATCACGATGCAGCGAATCACGAAGACCTATGAAACTCCCGCCGGCTCATTCCACGCGCTGCGCAACATCGACCTCGAAATCGCAATCGGCGAGTTCGCCGCGATCGTCGGAAAATCGGGCAGCGGCAAGTCGACATTGTTGAACATGATCGGCGGCATCGATCGGCCGACATCGGGATCGCTGCGCATCGCCGGGGCGGATATTCAGGACCTCTCCCACAACGCGCTGGCGCCCTGGCGTGGCCGCAACATCGGATTCGTTTTCCAATTTTTCCAGTTGCTGCCGGCGCTGACCGTCGCGGAGAACGTGATGTTGCCGATGGATTTCGCCGGCACGCTCCCACGAAACGCGCGAAGTGCGCGCGCCGCGCAACTGCTCGATCGCGTCGGTGTCGCGGACCAGGCGGACAAACTTCCGTCCGCGCTTTCCGGTGGGCAACAGCAGCGTGTCGCCATCGCCCGCGCGCTGGCCAACGATCCGCCGGTGATCCTCGCCGACGAACCGACCGGCAATCTCGATTCGGAGACGAGCGCGCAGATTTTTCGTCTCTTCGCCGAGCTCGCGGCGGACGGGAAGACGCTGGTCGTCGTGACGCATGACGCCGCGGCTGTGACGTCCGTGTCCCGGACGATCACGATCGTCGATGGGTGCGTGGCGTGATCGCGCCGCGCTGGCGGAAAGTCCTCCGCGACATTGCCGGCACGCCGTTGCGCACGTCGCTGGCGGTCGCTGCGATGGTGGCCGGTGCGTTCGGCGTGAGCATGATCCTGACGTCGTATTCGATCCTGACGCGTGAACTGAAGACGACGTACAGCGACACCCGTCCGGCCTCGGCGATTCTGATTCTCGACGGCGCCGTGACGGATGCACTCGTTGACGCCGCGCGCCGTGTGCCGGGAGTTGCGGAAGCCGAGGCACGGCCGGTCATCTACGCACGCGTCAGGGTGGGGAAGGACCAGTGGATGCCGCTGATCCTCTTCGTCGTCCGCGATTTTCGCGGCCTGCGCATGGACCGCTTCGTCCCTGACGCCGGCGCGTGGCCGCCGGGCGATGGTGAGATGTTGATCGAGCGCGCTTCGCTGCCCGTCACGCGGGCGAATGTCGGCGACCGCGTCGTCGTCCGAGTCGCCGATCAGGGCGAGCGTACGATCCGCATCGCCGGAACGGTTCATGCCGCCGGACTGGCGCCGGGTTGGATGGAGCATGCCGCAACTGGCTTCGTGACCTGGAGCTCCGTCGTCACGGGAACGCGGGCGCCCCGCCCGCAGTCGAAGCAAACCGGGGAAGAAACCGGCGGGCGAGATGCCCGCGTTCCCAGCGGTGTCGAGTCGCAGCAGCTGCGGATCGTCGTCACCGGCGATCGATTCGATGAACACCACATCCGCGATGTCGCCAAACGCGTTGCCGCAGCCATCAACGCCAACGTCACGCGCATCAGCGTCCCGACGCCGGGCCGCCACCCGCACGCCGCGCAGATGGACACATTCCTCTTCCTCCTTGGCGCGTTCGGCGCGCTGACGTTCGCGCTCAGCGCCGTGCTCGTGGCCAACATGATCCACGCGCTGCTCGTCGAGCAATTGCGGCAAGCCGCGATCATGAAAACGCTCGGAGCGTCGACGACGACCATCGCTTCGCTCTACCTCGGCCAGGTCTCCATCCTCGCGATCATCGCGCTCGCCATCGGCATTCCGCTCGGCATCTCCGCCGGCCGCGCGTACGCAGCGTTCTGCGCGAGCATGCTCAACGCGACGATCACGAATGCGATGCCGCCGCCGTGGGTGATCGCTGCCGAAATCGTGGCGGGAATCGCCGTCCCGCTGCTGGTGGCGCTCGGACCGGTTTGGCGCGTCTCGCGGATCAGCATTCACCACGCGTTCAGCAACGGCGCCGGTCATCGTGCGTTCGGTACGCATCCGTTCGATCGCTGGCTGGCGACGATGCAGTGGCTGCCGCGGCCGTTAATGCTGTCGCTGCGGACCACATTTCATCGCCGTGGAAGGCTCGTGCTCACGGTGGCCACGATGGCGGCGGGCGGCGCGGCATTCATCGCGGCGCTGAACGTTTCCGCGGCGTGGACGCGAACGCTCGAGGCCGACGCGGGCGCGCGCCGTTTCGACGTCCAGGCCGCGTTCGAACACTCGTATCCGATCGCGCGGGTGTCGAAGGTGCTGGCGGCCGTGCCCGAGGTCGAGCAGGCCGAGTACTGGATCGAGTCGGGTGCGGATTTGGGAGTCGCGCGCGTGTCCCTGATCGGTCCGGATGTGAATTCGAAGCTGCTCGCGCTGCCGCTGATCGAAGGACGGTGGCTGAAATCGGGCGATGACGCGGCCGCGGTCATCAATCAAGCGGTCACCGGCCTGCACGCTGGCGACGATCTCGTTCTGCGGATCAAGGGCCGCGAGGTTCGCTGGCGCGTCGTCGGGATCGTGAAAGAACTGTGGCCGATCAGGGATGTCTATGCGCTTCCGGAAACGATCCTCCGCGCGACCGGACAACCGAGCGACATGACACATGGCGTGCGCATCGTCACGCGCCGGCACGATGCGGCATCGCAGGTTGCGGCATCGAAAGCGATCGAACGTGCGCTCGATCGTGCCGGCATCCTCGTCAGCAGCATTCGCGCGCTCGACGATGGGCGGCAGGCGTTCGCCGATCACCTCGTCATCATCAAGTCCGCGTTGATCTTCGCGGCGCTGCTGGTGGTCCTGGTCGGCGGATTGGGATTGACGACCACGCTCACGCTCAACGTCATCGAGCGAACGCGCGAGATCGGCAT
>JBAVBF010000809.1:0-10875 GCA_049586115.1 Thermoanaerobaculia bacterium
GGTCACGGACGATCCCCACGGCGACGAGAAGCGATGCGGGATCGGATTTCAGCCTCAGGAACATCATTCGTTCGGCCACACGGTCGAGAACTTCATCGACGCAATCGAAGCCAAGACGCAATCGCAGTGTTTGCGCGAAGGCCCGAAACTCAGCGGGTTCTACATCGAGATGGGCGCGCCAGCGCTCCCGAAGCTGACCAATCTTCGACTTCGTACCGGCCGTGAAGAACTCCGCAGAGAGTGCGGTGTCCTTCCCTTGAATGCAGCCGGCAAGATCGTCGGTGGGGCTCCATACCCAATTCGAGATTAGCCGGAGTTCGACCCGGCGTGTTGGGTCCTTCGTAAGGAGCTTCCACGTCACGAAGAACTTCTGAAGGAGACTTCGGCCGCCTTCGGCCTTCTTTTCGAGAAACAGGTCGCTTGAGTACTGACCCCTTTGGTCAACGTGGTACTTCACCTGGAGGAACTCGTCGGGCCGGTCGGCGGTGACCTCGTAGAGAGTGGTCACGTCATCGACAAAGGCCGCGTCTGGATCCTCGACTGCGACCGACCGGACCTGCGAGTTGGGCATCAACAGTTCGAGCATCCGCAGCCACGCAAGAAGATGCTGGTAGTCGTCGCCCGCTAAGCGTGCTGCAACTTGATTGGCCATCAGGAAAGAGGAAACAGCGGGCCGAAGAGGGAGCGCCACGCCTTGAGCGCCTCACCGGTCTTTCCGACGCGCGCCAGACGAATCGCCTCTGTCGCCGATTGACCAGCTTGATTGAGGGCCGTCTTTGCCGCGGACCGCGCAGCGGCGTCCATGCTGTCACTCACGGCGGGGCCTAGACCGGCCGGATCAGGCCATGACTCGTCGAGCCGGTCGGCAAGCGCATGAAAGAACCCTTGGATTTCGCGCTCGAAGCTGCCCCCAAACGGTGGATGCAGGACGCCGAGTCCCATGACTTCGATGAGGAAGGACGGCCGCACCGGCTTTCCGTGATGGTTGTTCCAGGACTTCGCCATCCGGACGAGTGCCTTCCACTCTCCGTCAAACGCTTTGTTCGCCGCGACCGCTTTGTCCTCGTGGATCTTCGGGTTCGTCTTCGTCCAGTCCCCTAACTTGTTATCCGGTATTTCGTAGTAGTCGTCCTTCGTGAATGCCGGCACGACGTCGATGCTCATGACTTCCTCGGTCTCATCGTCCGGGGCGGAGACCCCGAAATCGACGCTGACCGAGCGGCGCTGCGTGGTGACCCGATCCGCACCGTACTTTTCGACGAGCGCGTCATGGACGGCAGAAAGGAGAACGGAGGGGGCCTTCGATCGGTAGTGCCGCTCCTTCTCACCGAGGACTTCAAAAATGTCGACGTCCTTCAGGGGCTTTGTCTTCGTCCAGCGGCGGTATGACCCCGTTAGGAAGTCCCGCTCGATGTCGAATTTCGAATCCATGTGCGCGCGGATCTCCTTCTGCCGCCGCGAGGCGTCTGCCTGCTCCTTGTCGGTGAGTTCCAGCCGCGATTTGAATTTGATGAACGCTTCAGAGATGGTCAGCATGTCAGTTCTTCCGGTAATAGGTAGCAGCGGCACCGAGTCCGCTCGCGTCCATCGTTGTGCCGATGCTCTGGCGGACAAATCCGTCGGTGGATCGGTATGTCGCAGTGGACCAGCCGGGGACGTCAGGTCGGCCGGGCTTGTTGTGAACAATCACACCGTACCGGCAGGTCGATGGCCAGAGGCCCTGCTTGATGATGGAGTACTTGATCTGATCGGCGTCGACCCAGAACGATCCTTCCCCGCCGTTCCAGCCGTAGCTGATGGAGAAGTCCCAACGGCCGACGAGCGAATTCGTTTGCGGGTTGAACACTTCGAGGGTCACGGTCTCCAGGTGCTTCGTCTCCAGCCATCGAGCAATCCCGCGTTCGAGCACGGGCCAGTCCTCGGTCAGCTTGTCAGGATCGAGTCCACTCCGCAGAACGATGTCCTTCAGACACTTGAGGAGATTGTTCGCGACATAGGTGACCGAATGTGTGTACGTATTGACAGTGACGAAGGTGCTCATGGGCGTAGGAAGGACTCCAGGTTGATGGTGGCGGCCTTCGTGGTGGCCGCGGGTTCTTCGTTCGATTCCTCTGCGAGGTTTGTCTCGCTGAGATCACGCGCGACGACATGTGTCGACCTCTTCTTGAGGCTCGCTCGGACCCACTCAAGATCGTCTGCCGGGCAGGGAAGCGACATCCGCCAGTCGTCGCCTTTTTCAACCGGCGATCCGGGGATGGAGGACTCATTCGTCTTCGTGCCCTCCACCGCATCTTCACCGTAGAGGCAGTACATTCGCAGCCGCGGGCCGTCGCCGGTCACGATGATGGGTGAGGACTTCATGGCTTCGTCGGTGATGAGGGAGGACGCGATGCCGGCCACGTTCGAGAGTTCCGCGCGGGCAGACGTATTGGAGGGCGCGACGAGGTCGATGACCGTCTGCCACGCCTCTGTAGCGAGCCGTGCCGGAATCGCCGTAACTTTTCGGGCGATGACGGTCATGATTTTTTGTCCTTGGCTTTTCTCTCCGCCTGGGCGGCTTTCGCTGCGCCGAGAACATCCGCCCCGGTGAGGAGTGCCGGGTTCAGGGCCACCTCGGTGCGGCGTCCACATGCCGCCGCGACCAGCTTGCGGATCTGACGGCCATCGAGGCCTTCGCACGCCTTCGCGGCCTTCACGACGTCCGGGTCGTTCTTCAATTTCGCGATGGGCGGATACGCTGTCGCTAGAGCATCGAGCGTCGAGAGGACAATCGTTCGGCAGGCCTCGGCCGTCGGCAGCCCGATGGTCCGCACGAGATCGGCGCGAGAGACCAGCGCGCTATCGATTGCATCTGGGAAGTTGCTCGTCGCGATGAACAGGAGGTTCGGTCGGGTGCTGGCCAGGTGGTCGAGCTGCGCCAGGACAGCGTCAGTGGCGCGGTGGACGTCAATGGGATTCGCCTCAAGGCTCATCTTCGATCGGTCGGCCGCAAGCGTCTCGACTTCGTCGAGCAGGACGATGAGCGGTTCGGTGGAATTCTCGGCGATTGTTTGGGCGAACAGCTCCGTCACCGCCTTCTGGCTTCGCCCGAGAGCGGAGCTCGCGAGCGCATGTGGCTCGACCTCGAGGTACCGGAAGGCGCCTGCACCGCTCACCGCTTCCGCGATCCGCGACGCCAGGCCGCGCGCAAGGGATGTCTTCCCGGTGCCGGGCGGTCCCACGAGGAGAAGGATCCCGTGGAATGGCACTAGCGCGCGATCGACACGAGGGCGCAAGGTGAAGTTGAGGACGCCCTGTGCGAGTAGCTCCTGCTTCAGGCCGGCGTCGGCGACGATGGCATCCCACTGCGCGTTGAATGTCGCGTCCGGAAGCGTGCGGCTATCGAGGATTCCCTCGGCGTCGAGGTGCCACGTTTTCATAGGCGGTGTCTTGGGTACGGTGTGAAGCATTCGGCTCTCCATTGGTTATACGCATTGTACGCGTGTACGCGTTCTTGCGTACAAAATAGACAAATTTTTTTAGAGCGTCAACTGTGGACCCGCGGGTTTGTAGAGTTTCTCGATCCGGATGCGGGCTACGGCGGGATTCACGTCGAACGTGGTGGCGAGATGCCGTGCCGCTTCTTCCCGACGCTTCGGATCGATCTCCTCGATCCCGAACGTGCCGCGACTGAGAAGGAAAGGCCGCAGTGAGTCGTGCACGAGCTTCTTGGGCATTAGCAGGGGTCCGATCGCCATGTTGGCCTGGAGCTCCCACCAGCGTCCGTCGTATTTCCGCCGCTCGACCGTCTTCTCATCCCGGCAAAGGATCTTCTGTCCCTCAACATCTTCGTTGTGGCCGAAGAGCGTCGAGTCGTAGTCGGGGAGAACGAAGAGTTGGGCGTGCATCAGGCCATGGCCGGCCTCGTGCGCCAGCGTCGTGCTCACCCGTCGTTCGGCGGCGAGGTTCGCGTCGCTGACGAGCGCCTCGGAGATGTGCATGCTGACCATCCCCTTCGGGCCGAACTTCGAGTAGCCGAGAACGCCAGGATGCATGTGTTCGAATTGCGGTGAGACATTGAACCGCTTCTCGACGAAGCGATCGATATTCACGCGCTGCGGCGATGCCGGATAGTAGCCCTGGGCTCGAAGCGCCTCTTCGCAGATGTCCTCGACGTCTTTTTCGGTGAAAAAGAGTTGTGGAGCGCCGGAGCTTGAGCGACGTTCTCTCATCTTATTTCTTCGGTTTTGTGGCCTTACTCGCGATCTTGAGTAGCTCTTCCTGCGGGAGTTCCATGATCCTTCGGAAGGCCACGCCGAGGGCGGGGTTCTCAGCCGTGCGTCGCTTCATCTCTTCGATCGGAGGGCGGGTGTCGTATTGGCGTAAGTCAGCAAGCGTCGTCTTCAGCGCACGCGCAATCTGGGTGAGTGCTTCTTCGGAAGGAAAGCGACGTCCGAGTTCGATATCGGAGAGAAACACAGGAGAGAGTCCGCCCGCTTCTTTACCGAGGTCGCGTAACGACAGGTCAGCCTTGTCGCGAAGTTCTTTGATGCGTTCACCGAGTGTCTTCATGTGTTGTAAGCGTACGACGCGTACGGTCTTTGGTCAAGGAAGTGGAGGAGGGCCTCGCCTTTGCTTGGACCCGCCGAATGCCTTATTGGAATGCCTTTCGGTCATCATCGGTGACGACGTTGCGGCTGCCTCCACACTGCATCCTTCACATGAGCCACCCCGCGATGGTCTGAGTCTATTTCGTCGCGGTTCAGCGTCTCCATTTCGGTCTCCATTTGGGACTCTTGGACACTCGTTGACTCTCATGGACAGAGAGGAACGTGGTAGACTATGTCTCGCACTTCGGGCCGGTTATCGGTGACTGTATCTATCGGAGTACACAGGGTTTACGGCATCAGGCGGGCGTAGCTCAGTTGGTAGAGTAGGAGCTTCCCAAGCTCTTGGTCGCGGGTTCGAATCCCGTCGCTCGCTCCAATCCTGATCTCGCGATCACTCTCGTCTTTACGTGCAGAATTGTTGAATTCCGATGGGTTGATCGCTTTCCTCTGGACGGGACGAGCGATAAATCACGAAGCCGGCCAAGCCTTCCGTTTTTCATAAATTGAAAAAATGCGGGCTACAGTTTTGCATCCTCCGACGCATCGCTGGCCATAATGCCCGAGCTCAAACAATCGCCTTCGCCACCTCTCGGTGATGCAGCGGGAAGGCCTCTGGCGTGTACCAATCGTCTGCTGGCCGCGCTCGGATCGGTAGTGCAGCAGCGGCTGCAGGAGCACACGCGCATCGTCCATGCGCAGGAGATTCTGTTCGACGCGTCGCAGCCGCAGTTCAACATCTATTTTCCGAACGGGAACACCGTTATCTCGCTCGTTCGCGGCACCGATGAAGGACCGCAAGTTGAGGTGGGACTGATCGGATCGGAGGGATTCGCCAACCTCGACCTGCTTCTGACCGGCGCAGTTCACGACGATACGCTGATGATCGTGCAGGCAGCCGGCGAAGTGACCTGCATCGCCGCGGCGCGGTTGCAATCCGAGTTCTCGACCGATGCCCGCACGCGGGTGCTGATCAACGGTTACGCGGCGATGTTTCTGGAGCACGTCAGTCAGACGGCCGTCTGCAACGGCGTGCACTCGGTGGTGCAGCGGCTTTCGAAGTGGATGCTCGAACTGCGCGACCGCACCGGCTCGAACGAGCTTCAGGTTTCGCACGAGTCGCTGTCGCGCATCCTCGGCACGCAACGCCCCGCCGTGACTCTGGCCATCGGCGCGCTGACAGTTATGGGGGTGATCTCCCACTCCCGGAGAAGTATCTACGTTCGCGATCCGGAAGGACTGCGCACGCGCGCCTGCGGTTGTTTCGAGCTGATGCAGAGAAGCCTCACCGACTTCCGCGTGCAGCTGTGGAATCGAAAGCAGGAGTCCGCGCGGCAGAATGCCGGGTGAAGCGATTTAGCGTCGCGGGCACGACGCCAGCCTCGCCAATTCACTGTTTCCGTCACTTCCCGACTTTCGTCATCAACTCCTTCGCCTTGTCGAGATGGCCTTGCAGTGTCGGACGATTCTTGTCCACCCAGGCTCGCAGATCGGCATCGGAGACAACCTGCGACTCGGCGTCGAAGAGCACGAGCATCGCGATGTGGTCATCGATGATGTGCTGCAGAAACGTGCGGTCGAACTCCTTTCCCTTCATCTTGGCCAGCGCATCATTGGCCGCCACCACCTTGATCTCGATCTCGGTGGGAAGGAGGACGTCGTGCTTCTGTCCCAGGGCGGTGAGCTCGGCCAGCATGTCCGCGAAGTGATTGATCATCAAGTGCCCGAGGGCTTTCACGGCGACGTCGGGTGACAACGCGTCGGCCGTCTTCGAATACGCGGTTTCCGCCAGGATGGCCGTCGCGGCATCGAGGATGAACTGTTTGTCGGGCGCGGTCAGGGCGATCGTAGCCGTGGCCACGGTTCCGCCGGTCGGCGTCGTGTCTACAGCGGTAATCGTGGCCACCGGAGCGGTGTCGTTGACCGGCTCTTGCTTCTTACATCCCGCGGCTACGGCGATGACAACGATGAGGAGCAAAATCAGGATCTCGAATTTTTTTCTTTTCATTTCTTCTCCATTTCTCACGCAACGGCGACTTGCCGGCGCAGAGCTCGAACGCGGATACCGAAAATGATGGCCAGCACGCCGACGACGATGACTTCACGTCATCGACGCGTAATGCGCCCATTACCTCGCTCCGAAAACGTATGACCTGTGCCGCGCGGCAACTGTTCGCCTTCGAACCAATGGCAGGGCAACTGTGGAAGGCTCGTCGGGAGAAAGTTCTGAACGGTTCGCGAACGAACACTCCCGGACGAGGCGCGGACCTAATTGTTTTTCGGATACGAACGCTGCGGTGCTCTTGGGATGAAATGGAACGAGATAATCATGCAAACGAGAACAGTTTCGTCTGAGGGATGGGAGCAGTTCTTCGATTCGTTCAGCCGCATCTACATGGGATCGCGCGCCACGCTCGAGATCCTGGCGAACGACCTCGGTGCACAGATGGAAGTCGAGGACATGCCGCTGACCGGGATCAGCTTCGACACGACCGGTCTGGAGATGCACTTTCAGACGCGGCAAGGACACCTCGTCCATCGCATCGCCAGTCCGGCCCGCATAACCATCGAAGAGCGGTCCGACGGGCTCGTCGCCGCCGTCGAGATCCGCTGCACGGACGGCGAGCCGGACACGATCCTGCGACTCAGCAAACTCGTGGCATCAAGGCTGTTGTCGGCATAGAGCCGCGCTGGCCGATCGATGTTGCGAAGGCCGACACCGGCCGAGTTCCGGCGCATAATTCGTTCACCGTGAACCGATCGAAGGCCGTGGAGCGTTGGCGGCTAACCGTCGTCATGCTGTCCGTCTATACCGCGCCGCTCGCGTTCGGGCAGGTTCCGCCGAACCGGACGCAGACCAAACCGCCGGTGAATGAGACGCGCGGCCTAAATGGGACGCAGATCTTTGTCCCGCGTCCGACGACTTCGACGATTCCTCCGCTGTTCGGCATGACCCGCGACGACGTGTCATCCCGTTTGGAGCGGCTACATCTGCGACCGATGTTTTCCGGGCCGGACAAAGGCGTCGCGCTGGAGCAGAAGCCGGCGGCGGGGACGACGGTCCCGGTCGGGAGCACCGTTGCGGTGACGTTTGGGGAACTGCCGCGGCTTGTTCTGAGCGCGTCGCCTGCGCCGGTCAATACGACCAGCGATTTGCGGCTTACTGTCCTGTTTGAACCGCCACTGCCGACGGGGACGCCGGTCAGTTATCGGTACGCGTTCGGTGACGGCGCGTTCATGGGGCCGACGGTCGATGCGGTGGTTACGCATCGGTTCGCAGACGTATCGACTCGCGTGGTCTCGGTCGTTGCGGTCATCAACGATCGCGTTGAGTTGGACGGCCGAATTCCTGTTGAAGTTGTGGCTACCCCGCCGCCCTCGGATACGGCACAGACAGCGATACCGTCCGACACAAGCACGACCACGACACAAACCGCGACGGATACGAGCACTACCACTGCCACGGCCACTCCGGTCGATACGGCAACAACGTCATCGACTACCGAAACGCGGCCAGGAACCTCGGACACGACGCCGACAACTACCACTACCGCCGTAACTACGACAGCTCCCGCAACTGACACCTCATCGAACCTGCTCGTGTGGATCGGCGCGGCTGCGGTCGTCCTTCTGCTCGTCGTCACCTTCCTGCTGGCGCGCGTTCTTCGCGCGCTCAATCGGGAGCCGCAGGTTCAAACGAAGTCGCCGATGGCGTTCAAAGGCGGTGTGCGCGCGATCGAGTATGAGATCGAGCATCCGGAGTTGATTCGGCGGGCGCCGGCGGTTGGGTTGCGTGGAGGAGTCCGCGCCGAGGAGGGGGACGATGTCTGAGGAGATGCTTTCGCTGAAAGATTTGCTGGCGCTGCCCGAAAGCGGCGTTCCCGCGGAGACTTTGAGCGCGGGGATGAGCGAGAAGGATGTGGAGTCGTTCAAGAAGACGATCGACGGCGCGCTGCCGGGGATGAAATGGTCCGCGCTCGAAGGAGCGATTGGCAGCAAGCTCGCCGAGGTGCTCGACGGCATCGATGCGGTCACGTTGTTTGCGGGCGCATGGGAGAAGTACCACCTGCTTTCGGACGCGGCGGAGAAGAGCAAGTCGGGCGCAACGGTGCTCGTTCCGCTGGCGGAGCATCCGCTCAAAATGAAACTGCATCCGTACGTCGAGATTCAGTTGGGGCCGGACGTCATCAAGCGCATCGAATTCGAAGTCACGCTGTCGTTGAAACTCAAAGGGATCACCGTTCGGGTGCAATCGGAAGAGATTCGTGGCATCGAAGCCGGCACGTGCGAAGGCAGCGCCGAGCTTGGGCTGGCGGCGAGCTCCATCTGGAAGCACGACATCAAGCCGATCAACCTTCCCGGCAAGATCACGCTTCGCAAAGGCATCGCGATCAAGTAGCGCGCTTACGCCGCTGCCTCGCCTTCAGTCGGTTGGACGAAGCATGGCCGCTCAATCGAGCGGCGTCTCCGGCTGCCGCCGGTCGCGCCGGCGCCGGTCGTCGCGGTCCGACATCGCCTCGGTGACGACGTTTGCCATCGCGCCTTTGCGTTCGTCGCGCTGGCGGCGGAACTTGGCGAGAAGGGTTCGCAACATCGGCGGAGCGACGAAGGTCGTCGCCATCACCATCATCGCAACGGAGCTGTAGAGGCCACTGGTGAGCACTCCGGCGGTGAGGCCGACCTGCGCGAAGATCAGGCCGACTTCGCCGCGCGGAATCATGCCGACGCCAATGATGATCTTGCGCAGAGGCCGTCCGAAGGCGGCGTAACCGGCCAGCAGTTTCCCGGCGATGGCGACGAGGGTGAGGAGTAATCCGATGACGAAGAACGGACGCGTTGCGGCGTTCATCGGATTCAGCGAGCGCAGATCGACCGCGGCGCCGACCAGCACGAAGAAAATCGGTATGAAGAAGTGAGCGACGTCGTGAACTTCGTGCTCGATGTCATCGCCGCGCTCCGTCCGCGCCAGCACCAGGCCCGCCGCAAACGCGCCGATGATCAGCGCCGATCCGGCCAAGTCCGCCAGCCACGCCAGCGCGAACGCGAACATGATCGATGTGAAGAAAAGCGCCTTCACGACGCGCAGCCGCGCGATCCACCGGATCAGATGCGGCGCGAGAATCGATCCGATCACGATCGCCAGCGCCACGAAGCCGAAGGCGAGCGCGAACATTTTCGCGATTGCCAGCGTGGTCAGCTTCTCGCCCGCGGCGGCGGCACTGACGACGGCCAGCAGCACGAGGCCGAGGATGTCGTCGACGACAGCGGCGCCGAGGATGATCTGCGCTTCATCGGTCTTCATGTGGCCAAGATCGGAGAGGACGCGTGCGGTGATGCCGACGGACGTCGCCGTCAGCGCAGCGCCAAGGAAAATTGCCACGCTCATTGGATAGCCGAGAAGGATTCCGACGCCCGCTCCGCCGGCGAAGGGGAGCGCGACGCCGGCGACGGCCACCGACACGGAGGAGCCTCCGACGGAGAGGAGCCGCTTGAGATCGGTTTCGAGGCCGATCAGAAACAGGAGCAACACGACGCCGAGCTGCGACAGAAGATGCAGCACGGGATTTTGGGGATCGATCAGGCGCAGACCGGAGACGCCGATGACGATGCCGCCGACCATTTCGCCGAGGACGGCCGGCTGGCCGATGCGTTCCGCGAGCTCGCCGAAGAGTTTTGCGGCGGCGAACGTTGCCAGCAGCGCGAGGAGCAGGCCCGAGATCGTCATGGAGGTTCACCTTCGATCGAACGGCGGCCCGACCGTTCGTGGTTCCTGCAAGGCGTGTGCGCCTCGCACCCGACGACTTCGGCATGGTAATGGTCCGGCGCGCCGAAGTATTGCGCGGCAGCTTGGCCGCCGCGGCGTCACGCGGCCAAACGCGATCTCGTCCGCAGGCGTACGATGTCGATCATGAGCGCACTCAAGATCGTTGCGATTCTTCTGATCGTGGCCGGCATCGCAGGGCTGGTCTACGGCAAATTCACCTACACGAAGGCCACTCACGAGATCAAAGCGGGGCCGATCGATCTCTCGCTGAAGGAAAAGAAGACGGTGAACGTGCCGATGTGGGTTGGGATCGCCGCGATCGTTGCCGGCGGGCTGCTGCTCATCGTTCCGAAACGAAGTTGAATAGAATCGCGCGGTGGAACCCGAACCTCTCTCGCCTGACGAATTGCGTCGCATGCATGCCTATTGGCGTGCGGCGAACTATCTCTCCGTCGGCCAGATTTACCTGCTCGACAATCCGCTCCTTCGCGAGCCTCTCGCGCTCGCGCACACGAAGCCTCGCCT
>JBAVBF010000810.1:0-8104 GCA_049586115.1 Thermoanaerobaculia bacterium
GGTTTACCTGGGGGAACCAGAAGCACAGAATTTGTGAGCCCGTTTTAACGGGCGAGAGAAAGCCTTCTTTCGCGCGCTCAAGCGCGCTCCTGCTTCAGCGCCGATCCAAATCCCCCGCCTCGAAGGCGGGGGCTACGGTTCTTACGCCGGCTACGCCGACGGTCGGTAAAAGCAGATTTGCATCCCGTGCAAACGAATTCAACGGCGGCCACGTCTCATTCGTACTTCACCCACCGGCGGGAGGCGTTGAATTATTCAATCGAGAGGGTACGTTCGCACCGTCATGTTCCGCAGCCGCGGTGAAAATCTGCGCTCGACGTACATCCTCATCTTCCTGAACGTCGCGTTTTTCATGCTGCAGTTTCAGGACGCCGCGAAGTTCGCGCGCCTCTTCGGCTTCGACCGCAACGCCGTCGCCGCGGGACAGGTCTGGCGGCTCTTCACGTACCAGTTCACGCAGGCCGGCCACGTCGGTCTCATCACGTTTCCGCCGATCCTGACGCTCTTCCTCAACCTCGTGCTGCTGTCGTTGATGGGATTCGCGGTCGAAGAGGAATGGGGAACCGGTAACTTCCTCCGCTTCTACCTGATCTCGACGCTGGCCACCGCGCTCGTGGCGGCATGGTTCAGTACACCGTTGATGGGATCGTTCTTCATCAACTTCACGCTGCTGTTCGTCTATGCGGCGCTGAATCGCGACCAGACGTTTTATCTCTCCACGATTCTGCCGATCCGCGTGACCTTCCTGGCCTGGATGGCGCTGGCCGCGTTGCTGACCGGCGTCTTCTTCGGCAGCAAAGCCAACCTGGCGGCGCTGGCGGGAGCGGCGGCGGGATTCGCGTACTACATCTCGCAGCGCGTGCGCGTGCTGGCCATTGCGGCGGCCAACCTCCCGCAACAGTTCGATGCCGCTGATGCCGCCGTCGTTGCCGCGACGCGCAACATGACCCGCGTCGCCGCCGTGAAGAAGGCGCTGTCGACCGGCTCGCACTCGGACATCGACCGTCTCATCGACCTCGCCGAACGGGAGAAAGTCGCGGGCGTCAACATCTGCGAGCCAGCCGACTTTAAGCCGGAGCACTCCGACCGCTACTGCATCCGCTGCGAAGGCTTCGCCGAGTGCACGGTCCGGCATCTGCGTCTGAACCGGCCGGCCGTCATTGCGCAGGTGCCTCCCGCGGCAGCCTCGCTCGAAACAACGTAAGAATTTTCGATAAAACGCACCGGTGGCCGAGCCTTGGTCAACCAACGCACCGGCCGTGCCAGTACACTCCGCGCAAGTGGACGAGCTCCGCAACCTCTATCGCTATCGCCAGCTCATCGCGGCGCTCACGGCGCGCGATCTGAAAGCGCGTTACCGCGGCTCCATCCTCGGGTTTTTCTGGTCGCTCGCGAATCCGCTGCTGCTGCTCACCGTCTACACCGTCGTCTTCACGTTCTTCTTTCCTTCAAACGTGATCCGCCCGTATCCGTTGTTTCTCTTCGCCGGGATCCTCCCGTGGACGTTCTTCTCCGCGGCCGTGCTCGAATCGACGATGGCGATTTCGTCGAACGCTGGCCTGATCAAGAAGGTCATGTTCCCCGCCGAGGCCTTGCCGCTGGTGACGGTGGCCTCGCATCTGGTGCATTTCGTGTTGGCGATGCCGATCCTGCTGCTGGCAACGCTCGGGTTCGCGCTGCACGGCGACATCACCATCCGCGCGACGATTCTCCTCGTCCCGTTTCTCATGATTCTGCAAACGCTCTTCGTGGCCGGCATCGCCATGACCGTCGCCTCGATGTCCGTTCTCTTCCGCGATCTGCGCGACATCCTCACGAACCTGATGCAGCTCGGCTTCTTCGTCACGCCGATCCTCTACCTCATCGACAAAGTCGCCTCGCGCTCGTTCCGGGCGTTGCTGCGATTGAATCCGATGACGCCGTTCGTCGTCTCGTATCAGGACGTGCTCTTCTTCGGTCACGTTCCCGGCATCTTCGACACGGTGCTGATGATTGCGTACGCATTCGTTTCGGTGGCGATGGGCATCGCGGTGTTCGGCAGACTGCGCGACACACTGGCGGAGGCGATCTAGCGATGACCGACTACGCGATCGCGCTCACGAAGGTTTGCAAGTCGTACCGGCTGTGGGGCCGCGGCTCGCAGTTCGCGACGCTGAAGAGCGCGCTGCTGAAACGCGATCTGGCGCTGACTCCCGAGACGAGCGTCGAGGCCGTTCGCGACGTCTCCTTCGCCGTCGATCGCGGCGAAGCGTTCGGCATCATCGGCCGCAACGGCTCGGGCAAGTCGACGCTGCTCAAGCTCATCTCCGGCATCCTCAAACCGACCAGCGGCAGCGTGAAGGTGAACGGCCGCGTGGCCGCGCTGATCGAGCTCGGCGCCGGCTTCCATCCCGAGATCACCGGCCGCGAAAACATCTACATCAACGGCATCATGCTCGGGCTCTCGCGCAAGGAGATCGACGCGCGCTTCGACCAGATCGTCGCCTTCTCCGGCATCCCCGAGTTCATCGATCAACCGGTCAAAACCTACTCCTCGGGGATGTACGTCCGGCTCGGATTCGCCGTCGCCGTCCACGTCGACCCCGACGTGCTGCTGATCGACGAAGTGCTCTCCGTCGGCGACGAGGAGTTCTCGGCGAAGTGCGTCGCGAAAATTCAGGAGATGAAATACCGCGGCGTGACGCTGGTCTTCGTCACGCACCAGCTCGACCAGGTCCGCAACCTCTGCGACCGCGCGCTTTGGCTCGACCACGGCGAGCCGGAAACGATCGGCGATCCTGTTCGCGTCGTCGATGCCTACCTGCAGGCCGTCTCGTCGACACAAACCGCGCCGCCACGCGCCGCTGTCGCCGAACCGGAAGCGCCGCGCGACGATCCAAACGAAGAAGAACGCTGGGGCTCCGGCGAAGTGGTGTTGTCGCGCGTGGCCCTCGTCGATAACCGCGGCAATGATCTCGTGGCCCTCGGGCCCGGCACTCCGGTGGCGATCGAGATGGACGTCACCGTCCGCGTGCCGCAGGATGACTTCGTCTTCGGTATCGGCATCTACCACGCCGACGGCGCCTGCGTGTACGGCACGAACACCGACCTCGAAGGGCTGATGCCGGAGAGGATCGAAACGAACGGGCGCGTCCGCTTCATCATGCCCGCCCTCGACCTCGTGGCCGGTACCTACCGCATCGACGCCGCCATCCACACCCGCAACGGCCGCGCCTTCGACTACCGCCGCGGCGCCATCCGCTTCGTCGTCGGCTCACGAGTCCACGACATCGGCGTATACCGTCCCAAGCACCAATGGAAATTCGAAGGCGGCATCGCGTTTAACGAGATCGACCTGGAGCAGAGGAACGTCCCGATCGAAGTTGCCGAGGCGATGCGCGCCGCGCGGAAACCGAAGCGGACGCGCTGAGTCACGAAAAGCTTTTCACGCGGAGACGCGGAGCGGGTTTTCTCCGCGCCTCCGCGTCTCCGCGTGAAAAAGCTGAGACGCGAAAGTCGAAGTGCAATAGCTCGTTGCAGCGCTTCGAGTTTTGTCATGATTTCACCCACGGCAGCTCCCACCGCCCTTCCCCCTCGTCCAGCTTTGGGAGCGGGACGACCTTCCCCTGTCGTTTGAGCTGCGTCAGCTCCCACAGCTTCGCGTATTTCAGGAACGTGTAGTAGACGTGCATGCCGACGGAGATCAGACCTCTCGTGCCGTCGAGGAAGCCGAGGTTGATGAGGAAGTCGCGGGCGAATTTGGCGATGGGGTGGCCGAGGATGCCGAAGAGGTTGGTGGTCTTGCCGTCGATGAACATCTGCGCGGCGCTCCAGTTCGCGTAGCGCGTCATCTTGGCGATCATGTGGTCGAAGGTGCGGATGTAGTAGTGATCCATCTTCGCGCTCAGCCGGCCGGTGGCGCCGTCGACGAGCAGGTCGGCGTGAACGCGTTTGTTTGGATAGCGGGCGTGCAGTTTGTGGAAGAGGCGCGTAACGCGGTCGCGCTGCAGGCCGGAGAAGCGGACCGGCCTGCCGAGCATGAAGTTCAGGCGGCCGACGGAGTAGGCCCAGAAATCGAGCGAACCTTCGAGCGTGCGTAGCATTTCGTCGCGCAGCTTCGGCGTGACGCGTTCGTCGGCATCGATGACGAAGATCCAGTCGTGGGTGGCGCGGTCGATGCCGTAGTTCTTCTGCGACGCCGCGCCGAGGTATTCGCGCTGCTCGATGCGGACTCGGGGGAACTTGTCGCGCACCAGCTCGATCGTGCCGTCTTTGGAGAACGAATCAAGCAGGTAGATTTCGTCGGCCCACTCGACGGAGCGGATGCACGCCTCGATATTCTCGATCTCGTCGAGCGTGTGGATCAGGACGGTGACGGGGGCGCGCGGCACGGAGCGAAATCGTACACTCTGCGAATGCGAAATCGCGTCGTCGTTCTGCTCGCCGTCACGTTCGCCGCTTGCGCTCACACCACGCCGCCGCAGACACGCGCGTTCATCCTAGGCGGACATCGCGCCGGTCAGGAGATGGTGACGACGAGCGGCAATACGCGGACGGTGGATTTCGAATTCAACGACCGAGGGCGGGGGCCGAAAACACATACGGTGATGACGACGGATGCGCGCTCGATCACGGCGTCGCTGAAGACCGAGGGCAACGAT
Organism: Thermoanaerobaculia bacterium; assembly: GCA_049586115.1. GTDB lineage: Bacteria > Acidobacteriota > Thermoanaerobaculia > Gp7-AA8 > Gp7-AA8 > JADGNZ01. The sequence goes on from JBAVBF010000810.1 coordinate 4,641, forward strand.
TACTTCAAGGTGCCGGTCACCGAAACGTTCGCGGATGGTGCGTGGTCGAACGGTGCGGAGAAGGGAAGCGCGGCCTCGAATGCGTTCTACGTTTCGATGTACGGACCGCCGGAGGAGACGGCGGTGCTGGCGCGGGCACTGTTGGCGGCGCCGGATCGGAAATTGACGCTGCTGCCGGCGGGCGAGGCGTCGATCCGGAACGTGGGCGAGTTGAGTGTGTCCGCCGGCGGAAAGTCGCAACACATCACCTGCTACGAAATCAGCGGACTCGGATTCACACCATCGCCCGTCTGGCTCGACGACCGGCACGAGCTGTTCGCATCCGCATCATCGTGGTCGTCGGTCATCGCGGATGGGTGGGATTCGGTGATCCCGCAACTGCTGACGGCGCAGGACAAATGGCGCGACGAAGCGGTCTCCGCCGCGGCGGCGCGGCTCACACACGCTCCCGAGGGCGGCGGCATCGTGATCACGAATGCGCGGTTCTTCGATCCGGTCACGATGACGACGACTCCGGAGACGACGATCGTCATCCGCGGCAATCGGATCGAGAGCATCGGCGGCGCGGTGCCGGACGGATTCGAGCGCATCGATGCGCGGAACCGCATGGTCATCCCCGGCCTTTGGGACATGCACACGCACAACTCCGATGACGACGGGATGCTCGACATCGCCAATGGCGTCACGTCGGTGCGCGACATGGCCAACGACACCGATTTCCTCATCGACCTGCGCAAGAAGTGGGAGAGTGGCGCGGCGATCGGACCGCGCGTGATCATGGCGGGCATCATCGACGGCCCGGGGAAGTTCGCGGGGCCGACGAAGGTGCTTGTCGATACCGAGGAGCAGGCGCGCGCCGCGGTCGACAACTACGCGAAGCTCGGCTACGAGCAGATCAAGATTTACAGCTCGGTGAAGCCGGAGCTGGTGCCCGTGATTGCCCGCGCCGCACACGATCATGGGCTGCGCGTGAGCGGGCACATCCCCGCGTTCATGCGCGCCGAGGAAGCGGTACGGGCCGGTTACGACGAGATCCAGCACACGAATTTTCTCTTTCTCAATTTCTGGCCCGACGTCGCCGACACGCGCACGCCGGTGCGCTTCACCGCGGTCGCGGAACGCGCTGCCGCGCTCGATCTGAAGTCGGCGCCGGTACAGGCGTTTCTCGATCTGCTGCGCGAGAAAAAGACGGTCATCGATCCGACGGTCTCGATCTTCGAAGGGATGTTCACGTCGCGCCGCGGCGCGATGTCACCGAGCTACGCGATGATCGCGGATCGCCTGCCGCCGCAGGTGCGGCGCGGCTTTCTCACCGGCGGATTGCCGGTGCCCGAGGGAAAGGATCAGCTCTATCGCGACTCGTTCCGCAACGTGCTGGCGATGGTGAAGGCGCTGTACGACAACCACATCCCGATCGTGGCCGGCACCGATGCGATGGCCGGCTTCTCCCTGCATCGCGAGCTGGAGCTGTACGTTCAGGCGGGGATTCCGCCCGCCGAGGTGCTCCGCATCGCAACGCTCGGCGCGGCGAGGGTGATGAAGCATGACGACATCCTGGGATCGATCGCGCCGAGAAAACTCGCGGACATCGACATCATCGACGGCGATCCGTCGACGAACATCAGCGACATTCGTCGCGTGGTGACGGTGATCAAGGACGGGAAGGTGTTCGACGCACGGGCGGTGGCGGAGGAGATTGGTCTGAAGTAGTAGCTGTCATCCTGAGCCGCCGGAGCCGAGGAGCGCGAAGCGCCCCGGTGAAGGACGGTCGAAGGACCCCCCTCCCTGTTAACCCGGAACGGGCGGGGGCTCGCGCGAAGGGCGAATGTGCAGCGAGCAAGGATGAATCCCGAGTTGCGAGATTTATCGGCGGAATGGGAAGCGCTCGCACCACTGCCAAGGTCATCCTGAGTCGCCAGAGCTGTTGAGCGCGATGTCCTGATACTTACTTCGTTCAAAGTACCGTCGCCCGTCCCTGGTTAGCAGGAAGGGGGTCCTTCGACCGTCCTTCGCCAGTCGCGCTTCGCGCTTCCTCGGCTCTGGATGACAGTTATGACTTGGTGCCGGCCGTGCGGCGGCGTTTTGCGTGGAGGCGGTCGATTAGTTTCGTCGTCGAGCGGATCTGTTCGAGGATCTTTTCCTCCAACCCTGCGCCTTTCGCTTTGAAGCTTTTCGCTTTGCGGAAGACGACGCGGGCGCGTTCCTTCTGGCCGCTTTCCAACAACGCCATGCCGAGGTGCATGAGGTTCGTGGCGGTTGGGCCGAGGTCGGCGGACTTGGTCAGGAAATCGACGGCGTTGGTGAAATCGCGGCGCTTGAAGTAGACCCAGCCGAGTGCGGCGAGCGGGAACTGCTTCAACTCCTTCGGCGAGTAGCGAAGCGCGAGTTGCGCGGATTCGAGCGCCTCGTCGAGGTTCTCTTCCATCTCGGCGAGGTTGTAGGCCTTCTCGTAGTACGCGATCGATTTGGCGTAGTTGGATGTGTAGTCGTGCAGCATTTCTTCGAGCGCGCGATTGGCATCCTTGAAGTTGCCCTCGGCGCGTAGCGCTTCGACGAGCGTGGTATACGCGGCCGCGGCGACGACGTCCGTCGGACGCTGGCGCAACACACGACGCGCCGCGGCGATCGCCTCGGTGTTCATTTCGAGGTGCGAGCAGAGCAGCGCGTACGGCATGAGGATGCTGGAGTTTTCGGGATCGATGGCCGAGGCGCGGCGGTAATGGTCGAGCGCCTCGATGTAGTTGCCGGAGGTTGCCAGCCCTTCCGCGTGCTTGAACTCTTCGGCGGCGGGACCTTCGAGCGGAATGTGGCCGGAGATGCCTTCGTAAATCTTCACGGCCTGCTGGTACTCGATCTTGTTCGGATTGAGCTCCAGCGCTTCCTGGAAGCAGTCGATCGCTTTGCGGTTCCAGTTGCGGTCGAGATAGCAGAGGCCGAGGTGGTAGATCGCCTCTTCGTATTCAGGATCGAGCTTCAGCGCCGACTGGAACGATTTGATGGCGCGTTCGAGCTGGCCTTTGTCGTAGAAGATCGTGCCGAGCAGGTAATGCGCCTGCGGGAGCTGCTCGATCTGGATGGCCTTCTCCAGGAACTTCTGCGCGCGGAGCAGCTTGCCTTTGCGCGCGTAGATTGCGCCGAGGGAAAAGTACGGGAGGAACGACTCCTGCGAGATTTGAATCGCGCGGCGCAGCCAGCGCTCGGCGCCTTTGAGATCCTGGCGCTCGTGCAGCAGGACGCCGTAGAAAACGGCGGCGTCGAAATGATCGGGCTGCACTTCGAGGGTCCGTTCGAGGTAGTGCTTGGCGCGATCGAGATTGCCGTCGTTGAAAAACATCTCGCCGAGGAAGAATGAAAGCTCGTAGTTGTCGCGATCGAGTTTGAATGCTTCTTCGAGCGCCTTGATGCCGCGATCGGGATCGAATGCATCGATCGCAGACTCAGCCTCGGCAAGCAACTGCAGGAAT
>JBAVBF010000811.1:0-3367 GCA_049586115.1 Thermoanaerobaculia bacterium
TTGTTTGCCGTACTCGCCGTGCCGTCCTTCGGAGGATGCACGTTGCCATTGACCTCGACGCCGGTGCCCCAGGGCGGCTACCGGCTGTCGTGGCAGCCGGTAGCGGGAGCAACGAATTACGAAGTGCAGGTTTCGTCCGATACGTTTCAGCACTCCACGACGCTGTTGAACCTTCCCGCGGGTTCGACGGGCGCGACGGTGAACCAACTGGCGTCATCTGCTCGACAGTACACGTACCGCGTCACGGCATCGAACCCGGCGAACGCATCCGACATCCCTTGTTCCGGCACGTTCAGCAGCTTCTTTGGCATTGGGGCGTTGGGGCAGCGCGTCAACAGGATCGTCGTTCCAATCGTCGGATCGACTCGTGGTTTGAACAATGCGTCGTTCAAGACTTCGCTGCGGCTTGGTCCGGCGCCGGCATCGAGCGTAGGGAAAATCGTCTTCCATCCGGCCGGAGTTGCGGGCAGCGATGACGATCCGTCGATTCCGTACCGTCTCGAGCGCGGACAGACGCTGCAGTTCGACGACATCGTTGCTTCCATCGGCCAGAGCGGCCTCGGATCGCTGGACGTCCTTCAGACGTTCCCCTTCGTCGTCCCGGTGACGAGCGTGCTTCCGACGGAGGCGCGGCTGTTCAATGAAGGGGCGGGCGGGACCTACGGCGCCTTCGAAGCGCCGGTACTGCCGGTGGATGCGTTCCGGCCGATCGACTGGAACGTCTTCGTTCCCGCCACGCGCTTCCGCGTCAACATCGGTCTTCGGACGCTCACCAATGCCCACGTCAGCTTTTTTCTCATCGCGGCCGATGGTGGCATCACGGAGAGGGTCGTCGACTATCCGCCCGACTACATCTTCCTCGACGCCGCCGATCACTTCTTCGGCAAGCCGGTCAATCCCGGCGACCAGATCGTGATCAACATGACCGGCGACAACGTCATCGCCATTCCGTTCCACACGCTCACCGACAACTCGACGAACGATCCGGCGGTGTTCAATCCGCAGTCGCCGGCGCACTCGACCTTCCCCGTTCTCGAGGTCGCGACCGCGACGCCATAACCCGATGCATGAGGCGCCGGCAACGCCCGGCGCCTCATCGTTCGATTCGCGCAATCAAACCTGCAAACCTCCTGTTACACTGCCAAGCGCCCTGCCATGCCTATGAATGAGCTCCTCGGGATCCTCATCGCGATCATCGTGATCTGGGTCATCCTGAAGCTGGCCAAGGTAGCGATCCGGCTGATCCTCTTTGTGATCGCCATCCTCCTCATCGCCGGGGCGCTCTACTACGTTTTCATGAGGTGAATCGTTTGAGCGACAGGAAATACAGGCATCAGGGCTACCAGGACAGCGGCGGCTATTCATCGAACACGAATCGCGGTCCGCGTCCGCAGACGAATTACGAGCCGCAGAACCAGCGCATCGAAGGCGCGCCGCGCGGACGCACCGCCGGCGGCTTCGGCCCCGAGGTCTTCAAGTGCAACGCGTGCGGCACGCAGAGGCTCGGACTCGATCAACCGACGTCCGAGGAAACATGCGTAAAGTGCGCGGCCGACCTTCACACCTGCGGCAATTGCCGCTCCTTCGATACGACCACGCTGTGGGAGTGCCGCGAGAGCATCCCCGCGCGCATCTCCGGCAAGCACATCAAGAACGAATGCGCCTTCTTCCAGCCGAAGTTCGTCCGCGACCTGACCGCGGACAAAGCCCGCCAGCCGCAGACGCCCGACGACGCGCGAAAAGCGTTCGACGCGCTGTTTAAGAAGTGACGGTTTCACGCGGAGCCTCCGCGTGAAACGTCCTCTGTGGTGAAATCAGAAACCTTGCGACTCGCCATCAACGGAATCCTCGCCATCATCTCCGGCGTCCTCTTCGCCTGCGCGTTTCCGAACGTCGCGGCGGGATGGCTGATCTTCATCGCGTTGCTGCCGCTGTTCGTGGCGCTCTCGCGCGTGCGGACATGGCGCGGAGCGTTCGTCATCGGCTGGCTTTCGCAGACCGTCGCGTGGCTGATGATGGTGCCCTGGGTGATCCGCGTGATGTCGCACTACGGCGGGCTGCCCTACATCACCGGCGTCCTGATTTTCATCGCCATGTGCGCGTACCTCGGCATGTACGGTGGGTTGTTCGGCGTACTCTTTCACCGCATCGCACCGTCGACGAGTTTTCGGAGATGGCTGCTGATCCCAGTGGCGTGGGCGGCCGTCGAGTACGCGCGGACGTACCTGTTCAGCGGCTTTCCGTGGAGCCTGATCGCCGCCTCGATCGTCGACTACGCACCGCTCGTGCAATTCGATCGCGTGGCCGGTCCGTACGCGCTTGGTGTTTTGATCCTGTTGCCATCGACGCTAATCACATGGTTGATTGTGGCTCGGCCGAAGGGTGTGCAGCGGCTGTTCGCCGTTACCGGCGTCATCATCATCGTCTTCGTCTGGTGGTCCACCGGCTACATCGCGGCGAAGATGTTCGTTCGTCCGAACGGGATGCCGATGTCGCGCGCCGCGCTCCTGCAGCCGAACATCTCGCAGGAGATGCGGTGGGACAACGACAACCTCGTGATCATCTTTCGCCGCATGATGGCGATGACCGAGCAGGCGGCGGCGCACGGAGTGCAGGTCGTGATCTGGCCGGAGTCGACGGTGCCGCTCTCGTACGCGTCGACTGACTTTTACAAGCAAGCCATCGAGTCAATCTCACGCGATCGCAACATCGACGTCATCCTCGGGTCGGTTGCCGAGGATGCGGCGCAGCCGAACAAGATGTGGAATGCCGCGTTTCTCGTGAGCAGCGGAAAAACGATCGGCCACTACGACAAGATCCGGCTCGTACCGTTCGGCGAATACGTACCGCTGCGGCAGATGCTCTTCTTCGCGCACGCGCTCGTTCACGCCGTCGGCCAGTTCGAATTCGGAACGAAAGACACGCCGCTCGATGGCCGATTCCGCTACGGCCCGGCCATCTGCTACGAAGTGGTCTTCCCGCAGATTCCGCGGACACAAGTCGTGCACGGAGCAACCGTCCTCGTCACCATCACCAACGACGCCTGGTACGACGGCACCTCGGCGCCGCGGCAGCATCTGAATCAAGCGCGCCTGCGCGCCGTCGAAACCGATCGTTATCTATTGCGCGCCGGCACCACCGGCATCTCCGCGCTCGTCGATCCCGCCGGCCAGATCGTGCAGCAGTTGGAGATGGGCAAGCAGGGGATCATCTACGCCGACTTTCAGCCGCGCACTTCGACCACGCCGTACGTCCGCTACGGCGACTGGTTCGCGTGGCTGGCGATTGCGATGGTGGTGCTGGGGATGGTGCGTCGACGGAACCAACCTGTCATCCTGAGCCGCCGGAGGACGGTCGAAGGACCCCC
>JBAVBF010000812.1:0-3415 GCA_049586115.1 Thermoanaerobaculia bacterium
GCGCCGCGTGCACAGGAACCCGATCGCGGTACGCCACGCGGCGCAGGCAGGTGCCGCCATTCAGATCGCGCGCGACTACGATCCGCGCATCATCCTGATCGACCTCGGGCAGGAGAAGGCGCTCGCATTGAGCGTTGCCCGCGAGTTGCGGCGCCCGGACCGGCTTCTGATCGGCCTCCTCAATCCGCATCTCGATTCGGGCAGCGGCGCCGACGGCGAGTTTCTGCGGCAAGCGGTCCGCGCCGGTATCGGCGATTTCATCCCGCTGCCGTTTTCCGAGGTCGAGGCAGGCGCGGCGCTGGCGACCTTGCCGCACGCGACGCCGGCAACGAACGAAGGCCGCGCCATCACCTTTTTCAGCCATCAAGGGGGCGTCGGCACGACCACGCTCGCCGTCAACACGGCGTTGGCGTTGGCCGGCGGCGAGCCGTCGCGCAATGTCGCGGTGATCGACGCAAACGTCCAATTCGGCTGCGTCGCCGCCCACCTCGGCATCGTTCCCGAACGCGATCTCGCCGACGACTTCGATCTCGGATCGCCGCTGCCTACGGCCGGTCCGCCTCCCGGCATTTCCGTGCTGGCCAGCCCGCTCGATCCGCACGCGGCGCAATCGGTGACGCCGGAGAATCTGAGCCGCGCCATCATCGAGATGCAGCGCCAATTTCAAATCGTCGTCATCGACACCGCGCCCGTTCTCGACCTCATCGCGCTCGCCGTTCTCGACCTGAGCGAAACCGTCGTCGTCGTCACGGACGGAAGCGCGCCGACGATCGCCGGCACCGCGCGGCTGCTGCGGATGCTCGGCTCCCTTGGATTTGGAGACGAACGCGTGCGGCTCGTCGTGAGCCGCTACCGCCGCGAGGCGGACGTCCTCACACCCGAAGTGATCTCCTCGCAACTCGAACGCCCGGTCGATCATGTCGTGCCGTTCGCGTGGCCGGTCGCGGTCGGAACGCATCGCGGGATGCCGGCTCTGTTCGAGCGCGGCGCGGCGCAGTTCGGCGAAGCAGTCCGCCGGCTGGCGCGCGACGTCGGGCTCCGCGGGAGAGCATCGTGACGGAAGATCTGCGCTCGCTGATCCGCACGTCGTGGAACTCGCGGCACGTTCCGCCCTCGGCGATCAATGCCGAGGCAAATGGAGAGCGGCAAGGACTTCGTCAGCGCCTGTTTCAGCGGATCCTGCGGGCGCTCGAAACAGGCGGAGGTGGAACGCTCGACCGCGCGCGCATTCGGGCGATCCTCGAAGAGAGTCCCGAGACCGAGGAGCTGAGCGATGAGGCCATGCGCCGCGTCGAACAGGAGCTCGTCGACGAGGTCGAAGGTCTCGGACCGGTGACTCAGTTGCTGCGCGATCCAACTGTCTCCGACATTCTCATCAACGGTCCACAGGAAGTCTGGATCGATCGCTTCGGCAAACTGGAGCGGACGTCCGTGCGCTTCGAAGACGAGACGCATCTTCGCCGGATTCTGCGGCGAATGGTCGCGACGCAGGGCCGCCGCCTCGACGAAGCAACCCCGTGGGTCGACCTCCGGCTGCCCGATGGCTCTCGTTTGAATGCAGTGCTCTCGCCGGTAAGTCTGCGAGGTTCGGTCGTTTCGATCCGCCGCGCTCGCGAAACGGTCTACCGGCTCGATGAACTGGTCGCGTTCGGAACGCTCAACGCGGAGATGGCCGCATTGCTGACGGCTGCCGTACGCGAGCGGCGCAATCTCGTCATCTCAGGAGGCGCCGGCGCTGGCAAGACCACGCTGCTGAACGTTTTGTCGCGCGCCATTCCGGCCGGACAGCGCATCGTCACGATTGAAGAGACCGCCGAATTGCGGCTCGATCATCCGCACGTCGTCGCGCTCGAAGCGCGTCCGGCGAACGCGGAAGGCAGCGGCGGTGTCGATCTTCGCACGCTCGTGCGCAATGCGCTGCGCATGCGCGCGGACCGCATCATCGTCGGCGAAGTGCGCGGCGCCGAAGCATTCGAAATGCTGCAGGCGATGCATGTCGGTCACGACGGCAGCCTCACGACGATCCACGCGAATTCGCCGCGCGACGCGCTGCGCCGGCTCGAGAGTCTCGTGATGATGGGCGGCGGCGAGCTTGCCGCGGCCACGCTTCCCGAAGTGATCGCGACCACCATCCATCTCATCGCGCAGTTGACGCGTTTTCCGGATGGCAGCCGTCGCGTGACCAGCGTCGCAGAGATCACGTTCGGCGGCAGCGAAGTGCGCGCCCGCGACCTTTTCGTCTACGACCCAAGCCGCGGACAGTTCGAAGCCACTGCGGCCTACGGTCCGTTCATGGCCACCCTGGAGACGTCGGCATGAGCACTCCGAGCCTCTTGCTCGTCATCGTCGCCGCCGTGCTCGTCGTGTCGTTCGTCGTGTTCCGATTTCTGCGAACGCGTCAGGATTCGCGCGACGACGCCGAACATCTCGGCCGTCTCCTCGGCAGAACCACCGTCTCGACGGCGAAGGACGACGATGCGCCGGAGCCGGGCGCGATCGAACGCCGCCTCATCGCCGCGGGCTGGAACACCACGCCAGCGATCGCCATCAGCTTGCTCGTGGTCATCGCTCTCCTCGTCGCGCTACTCGTGGCCAGCGTTTCGCCGGGACTTTTCTGGGCGGGGCCGGTGGCCGGGATTGCAGTGGCGTGGCTTATCTCGTCGGCATTGGCCGAGGCGGCGCGGCAGCGCGCGTGGAAGTTCGAGAACCGGCTCGTCGATGCGATCGATCTCATCGTTGGCGCGCTCGCGGCCGGCCAGAATCCGGCGGACGCGATCGCCAGCGGCGCGGGTGGAGCGCTCGAACCGGTGCGGAGCGAGCTTCGGCATCTCGCGGATCAGCTCAACGCCTCGGTGCCGGTCGATCGCGCGGGGCGCAGGATGGTTCTTCGCTATGACTCCGAAGGCGTCCGGATCTTCACGCAGCTCCTGATCGCGAAATGGGAAATCGGAGGTCCGCTCGGCCCGGCGCTGCAGGCCGCGACGCGGACGATGCGTCACGGCCTTCGGCTGCGCGACAAGCTGCAGACGCACATCGCTGGCGCACAGACCGCGGCGATCGTCGTGGCCATTCTCCCGTATCTGCTCGTGGCGGTGTTTCTCTGGAACCGTCCCGAGGCGCTGGCGCTGGTGTGGCGGCTTCGCTGGGGACCGCAGCTGTTTGCAGAAGCGATCCTGCTGCAACTGGCGGGCTTCGTCTGGCTGCGGCGGATTCTGAGGATCGAACTGTGAGCACGATGGCCGAGGTTGCGCCCGTCGAGCGGCGAGGATGGTTTGCGCCGCTGGCGCGTCAGGCAGGTTTCGATCCGCAACGGATCAAGCTCTCGTACTGGACGGCGAAGGTGATTCTGGCGGTGCTGTTGCCGCTGATCGTCGCCGAATTCATCGACGCCGGATGGCTTTCGCTCCTGCTGGTC
>JBAVBF010000813.1:0-2091 GCA_049586115.1 Thermoanaerobaculia bacterium
GCGCTGAAAAACTTCGAATCGGTTCACGAGGCGTCCGCCGCGCTCTTCACTTTCTTCGCGCGGCTTCATCACTACACCACGACCCGCAACGCCAACGCGGGCGAACTGACGCGCGAGCCATTCTCGAAGAGCTCGAAATCGTCGCGACGTTTGGCCGGCCGCATCCGGCGCAGGCTGTTCGGCCGCAAGCCGCTGGCGACGATCGACGATCCGCTGACGGCGATGCAGTTCCGCGCATTCGAGTGGGTGATGGCGCACGGCGACCGCATCGCCTCGAAACGCGCCTCGGTCCAGAAACTGCGCCGCCGCAGCGATCGCGAAATCTTCGAACGCTTTCCGCTGCAGATCGTGCCGACGTATCCCGGCGACGAAGCGCTCATGCGCGGCGCGCTCTTCAACCTCCTGCGGCCGTCGCTGCCGGCAATCGAGCGCACGCTGTCCGATATCATGCGAACGTGACGCGGTCGGCCTGGTGGCGTCGTTTTTCCGTGCGCGGTGTGTTCTGGCGGCAGCTCCTTCGCTTCGCCATCCTCCACACGCCGCCGTGGATCGAGCCGATCGTCATAGCGTTCTGGTCGGCGTTTTTTCTGCTGTGGGGTCCGGGGCGGCGCGGCGTGATGCGCAACCTGAAAGTGATCAAGCCCGGTTCGTTCGTCATCGCAAATTTCTTTCGCTGCTACCGGGTCTTCTGGAACTACGCCTGGACGATTGCCGACAATGTTCGCTTCAAGGAGCTGCGCACGATTCCTGACTGGGAGTTCGCCGGCCTGGATCACTTCCAGGCGATGCAGGCCAGCAACGGCGCGATTCTCCTGACCGCGCACATGGGCAGCTACGACCTCGGCGCGCACCTTTTCTCCGAGACGTCGACGCGTCGCATCGTGATGGTGCGCGCGCCGGAGGAGGATGTGCAGACACAGGAGTTCGAGGAGCATCACGGCGCGGAAGGATTACGAATCGAATTCAACACGCGCGCGACCGAGCTCGCACTCGATCTATTGGAGACGGTCCGCGAAGGAGCGATCGTTGCGATCCAGGGCGATCGCGTCACGGGATCGATCAGCACGCTCCCCGCGACGTTCTTCGGAAAGCCGGCTACGGTTCCTGCCGGTCCGTTCGCGCTGGCGATGGCTGCGCGCGTGCCGATCTATCCGGTGTTCGTCGTGCGCATCGGACGGCGGCGATACCGGCTGGTGACGTCGCGGCCGATCGGGATCACGCGCAGCCGCAATCGCGATGACGATTTCGCGCGCGCCGTCGCGCAATGGATATCCGAGCTCGAGAATGTCGTGCGCAACTACTGGTATCAGTGGTTCACATTCGAGCCCTATTGGCCGGAGACCGGCGCGTGAACGTCGTCACCGATCGTCCCGAGGCGCACTGGCTGCCATCGCGGCATCGCTTCGCTCTGTCCCGGCTGATCGCGTACGCAAACCTGCGGGGCGCACGTGCGCCTGTCAACGACGTGGAGCACCTGATCCTGCCGATCGAGCGCGATCAGACCGCGATCGAGATGAACGCCGTCGCGGTCTGGGTGTTTCTCACGACGGTTTGCTACATCGCCACGACCTTGCCGCTGATCCTGCCGGCCGCGATCGTCGTCGCAATTCCGTTGGCCGCGATCGTCCTCCAGTTTCCGATCGTCGTCATCGGTCCGATCGTGCGCATGCTGATCGGCGATGGCGACCACGTCAAAATCATTTCGGCGATCACGATGGCGCTGCTCGTGATTGCGTCGTCGTACTTTGCTGTTTCGAATTCGTGGCCGCGTTCCGTGGCGTGGCTTTTCTTCGCTGTCCTCATCATGAACGGCGCCGCCGCGATCATCGTCCGGCTCCTGCGCAACCGCATCCGCGCGGCGGAGGAACGATGCGCCCGCTGATCCTCTGGTTTTCCTTTTTCGCGACGCTGCTCCTTCCGATTCTGCTGCTCCTGCGCTTTCCGCCTTGGTCGCCGATCGCGATCGGCGTCATGGCGCTTTCACACGCGCTCGTGTTGTGGCCGACGCTCCGTCCGAACTCGCAGTGGCTGGGACCTGTGATCACAACGTTCGAATCGACATCGAACGAAGTGTGGCTGACCATCGATGAT
>JBAVBF010000814.1:0-6749 GCA_049586115.1 Thermoanaerobaculia bacterium
CGGCAAGATGATCTCGCTGGCGACCGAGACCGAGCGCACGCTGTTCTTCGACTTCATGCCGATCGATCTCGGCAAGATCGGCGAGTACAGCATCCGGTTCCACCTCTACACGGTGCCCGGCCAGGTGTTCTACGACGCATCGCGCAAGCTGATTCTCAAAGGCGTCGATGGCGTCGTCTTCGTGGCCGACTCGCAGGAAGCGCGCATGGAAGCGAACAACGAGTCGCTCGTCAATCTCGACAAAAACCTGAAGGAACAGGGCTACGAGTTGAAGAGCGTTCCGTACGTGCTGCAGTTCAACAAGCGCGACCTCCCGACCGCCCTGCCCGCTGACGAGATGTATCGCCAGCTCAACTTCAAAGGGGAGCCGACGTTCGAAGCGGTGGCGATGAACGGCACCGGCGTTTTCGATACACTCAAAGCGGTCGCCAAGCTGGTGCTCACGGAGCTTAAGAAGAAATAAGCGCTTTTCGGAAGCGCTTACCGCCTCCACACCATGAAAGTCGCATTCGTCAAACCGCCCGTCGGCGGCATCCTCGGCCTGGAGATGCTCACCTTCGTCGAGCCTCTCGGCCCGATCTGCGTCGCCGCGTGTCTCGAAGCCGAGGGACATGAGTGCAAGGTGTACGACCTGCGCATCGACGGCGAAGAGCACGGCCTCGCGCTCTGCAGGAAATTCGCGCCGGACGTCGTCGGACTGCAGTGCAACTTCACGACGGAGCGCAACCGAACGGTGCGTCTCGCGAAGCGGATCAAACGCGAGAATCCCGGCACGTTCGTCGTCGTCGGCGGCCACGACGCGTCACGCGATCCGAACTGGTTCAACGACGACGTCATCGATGCCGTCGCAGTCGGCGACGGTGAAGAAGTGATGCCGGCCATGGTCGATGCGCTTCAGCGCGGCCACGATCTCGCCACGGTTCCCGGTCTGATGCTGCATCGCGAAGGACGCTGGATCAGCACCGGCCACGCACCGACGCGCAAGAACCTCGACGACTATCCGCTGCCGGCGCGGCATCTGATCGAGCACTACGCCGATCACTACTACATCAACTTCCACAAGCCGCTCGCGCTGATGGAAACCGCGCGCGGCTGCCCGTTCAAGTGCAACTTCTGCTCGGTCTGGAAGTTTCACGAGTCCACCTTCCGCGAGAAGTCGCCGGCCCGCGTCGTCCGCGAACTGCAGGCCATCAAAGCGGACGCGATCTTCATCACCGACGACATTTTCTGGATGAACGTGAAGCGCGGCGAAGAGATGGCCCGCCAGATCAAAGCCGCGGGCATCAAGAAGTTCTTCACCGTGCAGACGCGCACCGACATCATCTGCAAGTTCCCCCACCTCATCGAGATGTGGAAGGACTGCGGCAAGCTCGCGATTTTCCTCGGCCTGGAGTCGGTCACGGACGAGGGGCTGAAAGCGGTCAACAAGAAGAACACCGCCAACAATAACGAGCGCGCCATCCGCATCCTGCAGGACCTCGGCGTCGGCTTCACACCGAACTTCATCGTCGATCCCGCCTGGACGCGCGACGATTTCAAACGCCTGCGCGACTGGATCGATCACACCGGCGCCTACAACAGCGGCTTCTCTGTCCTGACGCCGCTGCCCGGCACGGATCTGTGGGACACGGCCAAAGACAACGTGACGACGCACGATTGGGAGATGTACGACATCGTGCACGCCGTGCTCCCGACCACGCTCTCCCTCGACGATTTCTACAAAGAGTATTCGGCGCTCTGGCGCCACGCGCTCGACGTCCGCTACCGCTACCGCGGCAAGTGGAAGACGTACATGCAACTCGGCGCAGCGCTCGCGACCGGCAAAGTGTCGCTGAACAACGTCCGCCGCGGCCTAGGCATGGCCAAGACGTTCAGCAAACCCGAGACGTTCCTCCGCGCACACGAGTAGGTTGCGCTCCCCTCGGCGGTGTAGCCGCCGCAAGAACCGTAGCCCCCACGTTCACGTGGGGGAACTCTGCGCGCGCAAATGTGTGAGCCCGCTTTAGCGGGCGACAGAAGCTGTCTCTCGCCCGCCAAGGCGGGCTCACACATGTTGCGCGGCCGAAGAGACCCACGCGTGAAACGCGTGGGCTACGGTTCTTACGCCGGCTTCGCCGGCGGGCCAGCGTTCTCGTTGAAGCGCGGCGACGCGCATACAATCCGCGCGAATGCGCCATCACGACCTCAACATCGTCGCCATCGGCGGCGGCACCGGGCTTTCGACGCTGCTTCGCGGGCTGAAAGCCTACGTCGATGCCGATGGTCCCTGGTCAATCGCACGCCTCGGCGCGATTGTGACCGTGACCGACGAAGGCGGCAGCTCTGGCGCGCTGCGCAAAGAATTCGGCATGTTGCCGCCGGGCGACATCCGCAACTGCATTGTTGCGCTGGCCGAGGAGGAGCATCTGTTGTCGCGCCTCTTCAGTTATCGATTCGAGAACACTGAGTCATCGCTCGGTGGACATTCGCTCGGCAATCTCCTCCTCGCCGCACTAACCGACATCACCGGCAGTTTCGACGAAGCGATTCTCACAGCGTCCGAAGTTCTCAACATCGCCGGCGAGATCTATCCGTCGACGCTTGCCGACGTCCGCTTGCGCGCCACGCTCGCGGACGGTTCCGCGCTCCTCGGCGAGGTCGCCATCAGCGGCTCGTACCTCGGCGAAAAAAGTCCGGAAGTGCCGCGGCACGCGCGCATCACGCATCTCAGCATTGATCCCACCGATGCGCAGCCGACCGATCGCGCGCTCGAGGCACTGCACGAGGCCGACCTCGTCCTCATCGGCCCCGGCTCGCTCTACACCTCGATCCTTCCGAACCTGTTGATCAAGCCGATCGCCGAGGCGCTGCAGGTCTCGCGCGCGCTGCGGGTGTACGTCTGCAACGTGATGACGCAGCCGGGCGAGAGCGACGGCTACACCGCGGAGGAACATCTGGAAGCGATCATCGAACACGCCGGGCTCGTCGTCGACGTCATGATCCTCAACGGCGGGCGGCCGACGGAAGCGATCCTCACCGCATACGCGGCGCAGGGACAGCATCCTGTGGCGTTCGACGTCAACGCGATTCGCGAGCTCGGCGTCACGCCGTTTTTCGGCGACATCATCAAGGAAGGCAACTACGTGCGCCACGATTCGGTCGCGCTCGCCGACACGATTTTTCGCCTGTACGAGCGCTATGGCCGGACGCTTGAAAGGATGCGGCGTACGGAGGCATGAATACTTTGAATCACGACATCGACGTCATCATCCTCGCCGCGGGCCAGGGCACGCGCATGAAGTCCTCGACGATCAAGATCCTGCACGCCGCGGCCGGCCGTCCGATCATCGATTACGTCCTCGACCTCGCCGGCGCGATCTGCGATCGCCAGCCGGTCATGGTCATCGGCCATCAGCGCGACTCGGTGCAGAAGGCAGTCGGCGAACGCGCTCGCTATGCCGTGCAGGAAGAGCAGAAAGGTACCGGCCACGCGGTGCTGCAAGCCGCGCCGCTCGTCGACGGCGCGCGACACGTGCTGATCCTCTCCGGCGACGTCCCGCTCACGCGTCCCGAAACGCTACGCCGCCTGCTCGATGAACACGAGCGCTCGCGGAACGCGCTGACGCTGCTGACGATGGTGCTCGACGATCCGGCGATGTACGGCCGCATCGTGCGTGACGCCGACGGCGCCGTGACGCGCATCGTCGAGGCGAAGGACGCATCCGACGACGAAAAACAGATCCGCGAAGTGAACGCCGGCATCTACGTCTTCGACGGCGCACACCTCTTCGACAATCTTCGGAATCTCTCCACCGACAACGCTCAGGGCGAGTACTACCTGACCGACCTCCTGGGCGTGCTGCGCGACGCCGGACATCGCGTCGGTGCCGTGATCGCCGGCGATCCGATCGAAGCGCTCGGCGTGAATTCGCGCGCCGATCTCGCGTCAGTCGAAGGCGAAATTCAGCGACGCGTGGTCAACCAACTCATGGCCGCTGGCGTGACGTTCCGCAATCCGGCAACGGTCGTGATCGACTCGACTGTGTCCATCGGGAACGATACGGTCGTCTATCCGTTCGTCACGATCGAAGGCACGACGTCGATCGGGTCGCGTTGCGTGATCGAGCCGGGCGTCCATCTGACGAATGTGAAAGTCGGCGATGACGTCCATCTGAAAACCGGGACGGTCGCCGAGGACGCGATCGTCGAAGACGATGCGGCAGTAGGTCCCTACGCGCACCTCCGTCCCGGCACGAAACTCGGCCGCCACGTGAAAGTCGGTAATTTCGTCGAGACGAAGAAGGCCGTCTTCGGCGAAGGCGCGAAGGCATCGCATCTGTCGTACATCGGCGATGCGGAAGTCGGCGCGGACGTGAACATCGGCGCGGGCACGATCACCTGCAACTACGACGGTGTGAACAAGAACAAGACGGTCATCGAAGACGGCGCGTTCATCGGCTCGGACACGCAGCTGGTTGCGCCGGTCCGCGTCGGCAAGGGCGCGTATGTCGGCGCCGGTTCGACGATCACGAAGGACGTCCCCGCCGAGGCGCTGGCACTCTCGCGAACGCCGCAGCGGATCATCGAAGGCTGGGCGGCTCGAAAGAAAACGAAGTAGGCGGGGGCGCTTCGAGCACGCCGAAGCTGGCGTGTTCCAGCTTCCACGCATGCAGCATCAGCCGCGCCGCGCGTCCGCCCGAGCCGTAGCGGCGGTCGCCAGAGACGGGATGTCCGATCGACAGCGCGTGAATGCGAATCTGATGCGTGCGGCCGGTCTCGATGATTGCCTCGACAAGTGTGCCGCTTCCGTCGACACGAACAGGGCGGAACGTCGTTCGCGCGCTTTTCCCCTGCACCGGTGTATCGACGACGCATTCCTCGGTCATTGCACCATCAAGGATCGCGAGATACGTTTTGCGGATCTCGCCGTTCGCGAACAGCGCGGACAGTTTCGCCGCGGACGCTGCCGATCTCGCGAACAAGACGACGCCGCTCGTCGGAGTATCGAGCCGATGCACGAGCCAGATTTCGCGAAAGCGAAGCCGCAGCAATTCCTCCAGCGATCGTTGTTCACGATCGCGAGTTGGCTGTGTCGGCATATCGGCAGGCTTATCGACCGCGATCCACTCCTCGCTCTCCCGAATGATCGACAATTCCGGCACATCCTCGACGACCGCGATGCGATCGTCCGCAGCAACCTCGCGCGACGCGATCGACACAGCGCGCTCATTCACCAGCACGCGCCGCGCCGCGATCAACTCGCGCGCCTTGCGCCGCGAGATGCCGGGATTCCGAGCCGCTATCGCTTGATCGAGCCGCATGCGCTTTATTCTTGAGTGCCCATCACCGTCTTCGACATCTTAAAAAACAAAAGGCACAGCGTCGCGCTGTGCCTTTCTAGTTCGCTGGCCAGGAACTTACTTCGAGGCAACCCGGGCCGGCTTCGTGGCGGCGGGCTCGCCGCCTTCGATGACTGTGAGTTCCGGGGTGCCGATGCCGAGGGCGCGGCGGACTCGGGATTCGATCTCGCCGGAGAGGTCGGGGTTTTCCTTGATGAACAGCTTGGCGTTTTCGCGGCCTTGTCCGAGGCGGACGTCGCCGTAGGAGAACCAGGAGCCGGACTTTTCGATGATCTTGTTCTCGATGCCGATGTCGATCAGCTCGCCGGTCTTCGAGATGCCCTCGCCGTAGCCTACGTCGAACTCCGCCTGGCGGAAGGGCGCGGCGCACTTGTTCTTGACGACCTTCACCTTCACGCGCGAGCCGACCACTTCCTCGCCGTCCTTGATCTGGTTGGTGCGGCGGATGTCGATGCGGATCGATGAATAGAACTTGAGCGCGCGTCCGCCGGTGGTGGTCTCGGGGTTGCCGAACATCACACCAATCTTTTCACGGATCTGATTGATGAAAATGAGTGACGTTTTAGACTTCGAAACGATGGCTGTTAATTTGCGCAGAGCCTGTGACATTAAACGGGCGTGTAATCCCATATGAGAATCGCCCATCTCGCCGTCGAGCTCCGCGCGCGGTACGAGCGCGGCCACGGAGTCGATGACGATCACGTCGATCGCTCCCGACCGCACCAGCACCTCGGCGATCTCCAGCGCCTGCTCGCCGCTGTCCGGCTGCGAGACGAGGAGGTTGTCGATATCGACGCCGAGCTTCTTGGCGTATTCGGCGTCGAGCGCGTGCTCGGCATCGATGAACGCGGCCAGTCCGCCCGCTTTCTGCGCCTCGGCGATAACGTGGAGAGAAATGGTGGTCTTACCCGACGATTCCGGGCCGAAGATTTCGATGATGCGGCCGCGCGGGACGCCGCCGACGCCGAGCGCCGCGTCGACGCCGATCGATCCGGTGGAGATCGCGCTGATCGGCACGAACTCCTTCGCGCCGAGGCGCATGATCGAGCCCTTGCCGAACTGCCGCTCGATCTGCGTCAGCGCTGTTTCCGCTGCCTTGAGTTTGTCTGATGGAACACTGGCCATGGCTACTCCTTCGATGATTCGAATGGGTGGATAGAAAAGTAGTGACGGATCCTCGGATCGGCGGGCATTCGCGTGGTGAAGCGAGTGTACGCTGCGTTTTTTTCGGACGTCAAGAAACTCTACTAATGGTGGGATTTACTGTCATCCTGAGCCGCCGGAGCTGCGTAGCGCGAAGCGCGGAGTCGCGCAGGACGGTCGAAGGACCCCCTAGCTGCTAACCCGGAGAGCGGTACGACTTTGAACCAGGCAAGCACGCTGGGGGTCCTTCGACCGTCCTGCGCTGCT
>JBAVBF010000815.1:0-1728 GCA_049586115.1 Thermoanaerobaculia bacterium
CCCGCGCCCGCGCCGCCGAAACCGCGTCCGAGCTCGCCCGCGCTCGACAAGCGTTTCCAGGACACGCTCTCCGGCCTCGAGAAAAACGCGCGCCGCGTCACGTCGCCGGGTAACGTTCCGACGCCCACCGTCGTCACGCCGATTCCGGCTCCGCCACCCGCCGCACCGCGTCCGACTCCTCCGCCTCCCGCACCGCCCTCGGCGAACGAGACCGTCCGGATCGCGATGCCGAAGCTCGAACGGATGCCGATCTCGCAGCCCGTTTTCCCCGCCGCCGTCCCCGCGCCGCATCCCGAAGATGAGGAACCGACGGACGGCATCAAGTTCGGCCAGTACGTCCTCCTCGAAAAAATCGCTACCGGCGGAATGGCCGAGGTTTGGAAAGCGCGCATGCGCGGCGTCGAAGGATTTCAGAAGATCGTCGCCATCAAGAAAATCCTTCCGCATCTTTCCGACAACCAGGACTTCATCGAGATGTTCGTCGATGAAGCGAAGCTGGCCGCGCAGCTCAATCACAACAACATCATCCACATCTACGACCTCGGCAAGATCCAGAGCTCGTACTACATCGCCATGGAGTACATCGATGGGTACGACCTGAAAAACATCCTCAAGAAAGCGCAGGAACGCGATCAGCCGCTGTCGGTTGAAATCGCGCTCTTCATCGCTTCGAAGATCGCCGCGGCGCTCGACTACGCCCATCGCAAGCGCGACTTCGAAGACAAAGAGATGGGCCTCGTGCATCGCGACGTCTCGCCGCAGAACGTGCTGATCTCCGAGGAAGGCGACATCAAGCTCTGCGACTTCGGCATCGCCAAGGCCGCATCGAAAGCGTCGCACACGCAGGCCGGCGCGCTCAAAGGCAAGCTGCAGTACATGTCGCCGGAGCAGGCGTGGGGACGCAACATCGATCGCCGCTCCGACATCTTCGCGCTGGCCACCGTTCTTTTCGAAATGCTCACCGCGCGCAAACTTTTCAGCGGCGACAACGAGCTGTCGATCCTCGAGCAGGTGCGCGAGGCGCGGGTCACGCCGCCGTCGATGTACAACGACGAAGTCACGCCGCAGATCGACGCCATCGTCCTCAAGGCGCTGCAGAAGGATCCCGGCAATCGTTATCAGACTGCCGGCGAAATGCAGCGCGACCTCGACGCGGTGCTCTACAACTTCAAGCCGACTCCGACCAGCGCCGACCTCGCTATCTACATGCACCGTCTCGCCAGCAGCGTTGCGATGCCGTCGCACACGATGGAGATGCACGCGTCCGAGCCGCCGCAGGCCGCAAATGAACTGAAGCCGCTCAAGCCCGCGCCGGTCGTTGCCGCGCCGGCGATTCCGACGTCGATGCCTGTCGCTGTGCCTGCGTCGAAACCGCCAGTCGTTCCGATCGCCATCGTGGCGGTCCTCGTCATCGGCGCGGCCATCGCGTACTTCGCGATGCGCAAGCCGAAGACCGCGGGGCCGGTGGTTGCGAAGCCGGCAGTCGTGCAGACACAGGCGACGTCGACTTCGATCGCCGCCACATCCACCGCTCCCGTCCTCGGCACCACAGCGACGACGTCGACCGCGCCTGCCATCGACCCATCGAAGGTGAACGAGGAAGTCGCGAAGCGGATGGCCGCAGAAAAGGCGCGACTCGAACAACTGGCACGCACACAGAACCAGCCGGCGACGACCACCTCACGTCCCGCCGCCGCGCCGCCTCCGCAACAGATCGCAACGCAAACG
>JBAVBF010000816.1:0-4911 GCA_049586115.1 Thermoanaerobaculia bacterium
CGCGGGGTTGCCGCCGAGGTGAGCGCGCTCGGCGAGGAGGTCACCGATGCGGTCGTCCATCCCTCTCCTTTGGTTGGGTGACCATTCCGAGTTGCTCGACGCCCGCGCGGTTCATGACGTCAAGCACCGCCACAACGCGTCCGTATGGCACGGCCTTGTCGGCTTCAAGCAACGCGCGCTTCACACGCCGCGCGCGAAGCATCGGTCCGAGGGACTGATCGAGATTCGAGGAACCGGCGGCGATTCCGTCGAGGTAGACCGCCCCCGTTGCCGTCACCTGAATCTTCGCGGGATTGTTCGAGGCGAGCTCGAAACTCTTCCCTTCCGCGGCCGGCAGCGCCACCGTCAGACCCTGCGTCAGCATCGGCGCGGTGACCATGAAGATGATCAGCAGCACGAGCATGACGTCGACGAGCGGCGTGACGTTGATCTCCGCCATGTCGCCGTAATCGTCGCCGTGATCGAATCGGAAGGCCATGTGTTGTCGCTTAGACGGTTGCGGTTTCCGCTTGGTAACCGCGGCTACATAAAGTTCCGCTCGGTCAGATTGAGAAACTCCAGCGTGAAGTCCTCCATCTCGCCGCGCGCCTGACGCAGGCGCTGCACGAAATGGTTGTACGCGAGCAGTGCCGGGATCGCCGCGAAGAGTCCTGCGGCCGTGTTGATGAGCGCCTCGCTGATGCCGGGAGCGACCGATGTGATCGACGTCGTCGCGGTCGCGCCGATCGTGGCGAAGGCGTCCATGATTCCCCACACCGTTCCGAACAGGCCGATGAACGGCGAGGCGGCCGCGGTGGTGGCGAGGAAGGGGAGGTATTTTGACAGCCGCGCCGCTTCGATGCGCGACGCGCGCAGCAGCGAGCGCTCCACGCTGTCGAGCGATCGGATCATCTGCGTGTTCGCGTGCGCGATCTGCGCTTCGATCTCGGCGTAGCCCGCTTTGAACAGCCCGACCAGCGACGAATGCGACGTCTTCGCGGTGGCTGCATGCACTTCAGCCAGCTTCTTGGCGCGGCGGAACGCGAACATGAATCGCCGCGATGCCGCCGCCGACCGGCTGAAGCGAAGGGCGATCACGAACATCACCGCCCACGACCCGATCGAGAACAGCAGCAACACTCCCAGGACGGCTTTCCCCACCCATCCCGTATGCTGAAACGACGTCCAGAGTTGCACTGCCGTTAAGGTAGCACGGTCACGCGGAGCCGCGGAGTCGTGGCGAAATCACGCCGCCATCGACTCCTTCGTTACCAGGCGTTGCGCCTCGAGATAGAACTGCACGTCAGAAGGCAGCATCGCGTAGAGGAGCCGTCCGCCGGATCGGCAGGTCATGCTGAGGAACGCACGCTCGTCGTTCACGAACAGCACGTCTCCGGCAAAGTCGGAAGGCAGCGTCGTGAGCAGATCGAGAAACTGGCTCTCGGTCGCCGCTCCGTCGATGACGAGCCGTTCGACGTCCTCGGCGGCATAGCCGAGTGCGCCGGTCAGGATCGCGAAACTATCCACGAAGATGATGCGGTTCGTGGCGCGGCTCGAAGCGTCCCAGGAACGCGCTGCCGTCGTGGTACCGCGGCCGATGAGAGTGATTCGTCTGAGGTCGCGCATGTTCGTCTCCTGAGTTAGTGAGGCACAACGGCGGCTGCGACGGCGATTACGAGCGCGACGGACCACAGCATGCCGAGGACGCGCCACGATTGGCGGCCGAGGCGAAGGTCCGAGGTGGTTTCGATGACGAGCTGTTTGATCTGTGTCATGTGATTCTCCTTTGGAGTTGATTTAGTTGTTGATCGTGACGGGTGTGCTGTTGTCGGTGGCCGGCTGCTCCGGCTGCTGTACGGGAACGGTTCGCGTTCCGAACGCGTCCATCGGCCATACATCGAGCGGGAGCGTGCTGCCGTTCGCGGCCAGATAGACCTTGCCGCCATCGCCGAGGAGCTCAATCCAGCCCGATGCCGGAACCGAGTACTTCGCGCCGGCGTAGGTAAAGGTCGCGCCCGGCGTCCCGACGAATTTGTACGAGACCGTGCCGGTGTGGCAGGTGACCGTAGGAGCGGCGGGTGCGTGGTGAAGAAGAGCGGCCAGCGTGATTGCGTGCAAGATGTTCATGGCTGTCCCTTAGTCCAAAGGTGGTACCACGCAAGACTCCTTTTAGAATCAGCAACTTAGATGCGTCTGACGCATTTCCGTCTGTTTTGGAACGATACGGCTGTATGATTTCTGGACATGACTGAGCCTTCCGTGAAGCAAAGACTGCTCATCGTCGACGATGAGCCGAACGTCGTCGCTGGTTTGCAGGCTCTCTTGGCCGATGAGTGGGAAGTGAAGACCGCCATGACCGCGCGCGAGGCGCGATCCGTCTTCGCCGACTTCTCGCCCGACGTCGTCCTCCTCGACATGAACCTTCCCGATGGCAACGGCGTCGACGTCCTGCATGACCTCAAGCTGTACTCCGAGGCTGTGTCGGTGATCATGATGTCGGGCGTCGGAACGGTGGACAACGTCGTCGAGTCGATGAAGCTCGGCGCGGAAACGTTCCTGCAGAAACCGTTCGACTACAGCCTGTTGTCGCTGACGCTGGAGCAGGTGGCGCGCATGGTGGCCACCCGCCGCGAGCTGATCGCGCTCCGACGCGGTGACACGAACGAACAGGAGCGTCTCCCCGGACTTTCTCCCGCCGTCCAGAATCTGAACCAGCTCCTCGGGCAAATCGCGCGAGCGCCATCGCCGGTGCTGATCGAAGGCGATTCGGGGACAGGCAAAGGAGTCTTCGCGCGCCTCATCCACAACCGCTCGCCGCGCGCGCGGGCGCCGTTCGTCGATCTCAATTGCGCCGGACTTTCGAAGGAGTTGCTCGAGTCAGAGCTCTTCGGCCACGAACGCGGCGCATTCACGAACGCGATGAACACGAAGCAGGGCCTGTTCGAGATCGCCGCCGATGGCACGCTCTTCCTCGATGAAATCGGCGAGATGGACATTACCGTCCAGGCCCGCCTGCTGAAGGCGATCGAGGACAAACGTTTCCGCCGTGTCGGCGGCATCCGCGATCTGACCGCGAACTTCCGTCTGGTCGCCGCGACGAATCGCGACCTCGGCGCCGAAGTCGCGGCAAATCGTTTTCGCGCCGATCTCTACTACCGGCTGAACGTCGTTCGCGTGCGCATGCCGCCTTTGCGTGAGCGGATCGAGGACATCCCGCTCCTTGTCGACGTCATTCTTCGTCCGCTGTCGAAAGAGCTCGGACGTCCGGCGCCAACCGTCAGTCCGCGAGCGCTGAAAAAACTGCAAAGCTACGCCTGGCCCGGCAACGTCCGCGAACTGCGCAACGTCCTCGAGCGCGCCATGTTGACGATGACCGGCAAAGAGATCGCGAACGAAGATCTGCTGCTCGAGTCGGATACGAAGTCGCTTAGCAAAACCTCGGGCGGGATGCCGTCGGCCGATTGGGAAATTCGCGCCCTCGACGATGTCGTCGCCGACTATGTGACCGCCTCGGTCGCCGCCGCGGGCGGCAACGTACGCAAGGCCGCGCGCCAACTTCAGATCAGCCCCTCGACGCTCTACGCGCGCATGAAGAAGCCGGCGCCGTAGCGAGGTTCAACACTGCGCTGGTGAGGCTTGGGAGATCTGCGAAATCTCAGAGCTAATCCAGATCGCTGTGCCGTTCCCTCTTCGCCGCCGTCTGCGGGACTTGACTCTCGAAGATGAACACATCCGCGCCGACGGGCGTCTCTTTGTAAACCCTCTCCAGCATGTCGTCCGGCAGGCGAATGCAGCCGTGCGACGCCTTCCGTCCGATCGAGTCGTACTCGTCGGTGCCGTGGATCATGATTCCGTCGCCGAGGTCGAGCGCGTACTTGCCGAGGTGGCCCTTCACTTTGCGGAGCGGTGAATTCAGCGGAGGGACCGGCTCGCCCGCTTCGATGAACGCCCAGTCGGGCTTCGTCCACACCGGATCTTCGATCTTCCGAAGAACTTTCAAATGTCCCTGCGGCGTGCGGAACAGCCACACCTTGCTGCCCTTCTTCAGAAGTTTTTCGCTGCCGGTCGCGGCCAGCGACTTATCGACGAGTTGGCCGTCCTTGAACAGATAGAGCCGGTTCGCAGCCGTATCGATCGTGATCACCGTTCCCGTCCGCGGCGCGTCGGCCGGCAATCCCTCGACCTGTTTGTCCGCATCACATCGGAACTGCCACCAATGACACTGCGTCTGGGCAGAAGCAGAAACGCCGAGGACCAAACTGATAACGACAAGACCTCGGCTGATGAGTTTCGCGGCTGAATTCAATCGCACCCTCCCTGGAAAAATCGACTTCGAACTACGAATAACCTAGTGCGAGATCGACGCCAAAAATGTACGAATTTGGAAGGGATTCTGGTGGCCCCGGGGCGACT
The DNA here is from genome assembly GCA_049586115.1 of Thermoanaerobaculia bacterium. Classification (GTDB taxonomy): domain Bacteria; phylum Acidobacteriota; class Thermoanaerobaculia; order Gp7-AA8; family Gp7-AA8; genus JADGNZ01. Next base: position 4,393 of record JBAVBF010000816.1, read on the forward strand.
CGAACGCCCGACAAACGGTTTAGGAAACCGCTGCTCTATCCACCTGAGCTACGGGGCCACACGCGGCGGAAAACGGCGCGAGGGTAGCAGAAAGTTCGGTGGCTACAGATGCGAGAACAGCCCCTTCGTATATTGCTCGGGGTTGGCAACGAAGGCGCGTTTGTGGTCTTCGTTGGCGAAGTAGTAGAGCTTGTTTTTGTATTCGACGGTGGGGATCGAGGCGCGGATGGAGATCTTGCTGCCGTCGATCGGGTCCATGGCGATGGCGGGCGTGAAGGGGAGCGATGCGCGCAACGCTTCGTCGGCCGCGGTTGGCGGCGGGGGAGCGTCGGCTTGCGCGAGGCCGGTCACGGTTTTGATCGGCGGCGCTTCGTCGGTGAGCATCGGCGGCGGATCGACGGTCACGGGACGGAGGTCGGAGGAGTCGATCGTGCGCATTTCCGACTGCGGTTTCGCCGCCGAGGTGGACTTCGGTTTTCCGCCGCAGCCGGCGGCCAGCGCCGCGGCCATCATCGCCAT
>JBAVBF010000817.1:0-13577 GCA_049586115.1 Thermoanaerobaculia bacterium
TTGCCGAAACGCGTGACCGATATCTCCATCCATTTCCGGCCCGCGCCGTATCCGCTCTTCAACAAACTGACGAACGTGACGATGCAGCCGAACGTGCTGGCCATCCGCATCCAGCCCGACGAAGGCATCTCGCTGAAGTTCGATTCGAAAGTGCCCGGACCGACGGTGCGCACTGCGCCGGTGACGATGGAGTTCCGCTACGCGACGTCGTTCGGCGCCGAGCCGCCCGAGGCGTATGAACGGTTGCTGCTGGAAACGATGCTCGGCGATTCAACGCTCTTCGCGCGCCGCGACGAAGTGGAGACGGCGTGGGCGTGGCTCGATCCGCTGCTCAATGCGTGGGCCGCCGATCCGCTCGGACCGGAACTGTATCCCGCCGGAACGTGGGGTCCCGACGCGGCCGACCGCCTCATCGAGCGCGATGGCCGTAAGTGGCGCCGGCCATGACGGATATCTCCTCCGCCGACGTCCGCGTCGACGTCAACGACATCGAGAAGAGTCTCTCCGAGCTTTGGCGCGGACAAAAAGATGGCGCCGATGCCGTCACGCGCGCGGCGCTCTGGAACGTCGTCGCGCATACCTCGACGAGCGAGTTGCACGCGACCGCCAGCGAAACGCTCGGGCGCGCCAGCGCATCCGTTCCGCAGCGGACGATCGTGGTGCGCTCGAATCCGGCGGCCGAGGCGGAGTTGTCGTCGTGGATCAGCGCGAATTGCCATCTGGTCGGAGACGGCAAACAGGTCTGCTCCGAGGAGATCAATCTGGTCGCGGGCGGCGATCGCATCCATCGCGTGCCGCCGGTCGTCAATGCGCTGCTGATCCCGGACATGCCGGTCGCATTCTGGTGGCTCGGCGATCTGCCGAACGAGCATGAGGACTACGTCGAGTTGTTGCTTGAGTCGGCGGACAAGCTGATCGTTGATTCGGTTCATTTCGATTCGCCTGCCGATCTGGCGCTCGTCGCGCGCATCGCCGAACAGACGTCGACGTCGCCCGCCGATTTGAACTGGGGACGCCTCGAGGAATGGCGCGCCGCAACGGCATCGATTTTCGATCCGCCCGATATGCGCAACCGGTTGTCCACGATTCGCCGCGTGCGCGTCATCGCTGGAAGCTCGAATCACGAGTTCTTCGGCGAGTCGATCGAGTCGCTGCTCTACGCGTCATGGCTCAGCGCGCAGGTTGGACACAACGTCGAGTCGAGCGGCGCGGTCGAAGGCGCCGCCGGCACGATCGACTACGCGTTCGAACGCCGCTACCAATCGAACGACGTCGGCGCCATCTCATTGGTCGAGATCTCCTTCGAGGACGGAACCTGCGCCAGCATCGCCCGCGACCGCGAACGCGGGGTGCTCGTTGCGAACGTTGACGGCAGCGTCATGGTGCAATCGGTCACGCGCACGCTGAACCAGCGCCTCGACGAACTCATCGTCCGCCAGCTCAAGCGCTCGGAGGGCGACCGCGTGCTGCGCCGCGTCCTGCCGATTGCGCTGAAGCTCGCGAAGCGAGTGGCGTAGTTCGTTCCCGCTGTTTCGTCTTCCTCATCTACTAATCTACGAATCCACTAATCTACTCGTCATGAACCTCCGAATCTTCGACACCACCGACGACCTCCTCGCCGCCGCGGCGCGCACGCTCGTACAGCGCGTGCAGGCGGGTGCGCGGACGATTGCGCTTTCCGGCGGCTCCACGCCGCGACCCATGTACGCGATGCTCGGTTCCTCGCCGATGCGCGAGCAGTTGGCGGAGTTTCCGATCACCTGGGTCGTCGTCGATGAACGCTACGTTCCGATGGATGATCCTGAATCGAACGCCGGGATGATGCAGAAGTCGCTCTTCGCCAACGGCCTATCGCCAACGCATCGCTTCCTCCGTTTCCGAACGGAGTTGAACGATCCCGCCGCCACCGCCCGCGCATTCGAAGACGAATGGCGCGCCCTCGGCATCGCGAACCTCGACGTCGTCTTCCTCGGCATCGGTGACGACGGCCACACGGCTTCGCTTTTTCCCGGGACGCCGGTGCTCGACGTTGAAAACCGCATCGCGTCCGAGGTGTTCGTGCCGCGGCTCGATGCATGGCGTGTGACGATCACGAAGCCGGTCATCCGCGCCGCGGCGCTGCGAGTTGTCCTCGCGAACGGCGCGAAGAAGAAGCCGATCCTCGAAGGAGTTCGTGACGGTGCCGACTATCCGATCGCGCAGGCGACGAATGGCGTCGAAACGTGGTGGCTCATCGATCGCGACGCCGCCCCTGCGTAGCACGCGCGTCGCAAGCATCGCAGAAGGCGAAAGGTTCCGCCGCTACCGCGTTCCGCGTGATGTCGCGTAGGCGCTCTTGCGCGCGGGATGCGAAATCGCTTCGATTGGCTTCAGCGCGATCGGTGATCGCTCTGCGGCCGCGGCGATCATCGGCAGGAACACCGTTAAGGTTGCGCCGCGGTTTTCGCCGTCGCTGGTCGCGGATACCGTTCCGCCGTGGAGCTCCACGAGTTGTTTCACGATCGAGAGGCCGATGCCCATGCCGCCGTGATTGCGGCGTGTGCTGATGTCCTGTTGCGCGAAACGATCGAAGACGTAGGGGAGAAACTCAGGGCTGATTCCGACGCCTGAGTCCTGAACTTCAACGACCACGGCTTTGGAACTGGTAGAGACGAGGCGGATGTCGATGCGGCCGCCGGCAGGCGTGAATTTCAGTGAGTTGGAGAGCAGATTCCAGAAGACCTGTTGGAGGCGGACCGTGTCGCCGGCGAGGGGCGGCAGGTCCGCCTGAAAATTGAGACTGATTGCGATGTCCTTCGCGTTCGCGGCAGGAATCAAGGCAGTCAGCGCCGCGCGCAGCACGTTCTCCAGATCGACCGGTTCGATCGTGAGATGCAACTTGCCGGTGATCATGCGCGACACGTCGAGGATGTCGTCGATGAGCTTTGCCTGCGTCTGGGCGCTGCGAAGGATCGTGGCGTTTCCGTCGCGTCGTGAATCGTCGTCGAGCGTCGTCATCGTGAGTAGCTCGGCCCAACCGAGGATTGAGGTGATGGGGGTTCGGAGCTCGTGGGAGATCGTGGCCAGGAAGTCATCCTTCGCCCGATTGAGCGACTCCGCTTCCTTGTAGAGACGCGAGAGATCATCCTCGATCCGTTTCTGGTCATCGATGTCGGTGTTGGAGCTGATCCACATCGTGATCGTTCCGTTCGTATCGCGCATCGGCGACGCACGGCTCAGATGCCAGCGATGGATACCGTCCGCGCGGCGGAAACGGTGTTGCAATTCGAACGGCTCGCCCGTGGCAAGCGAGTGACTCCAGCGGCGAACCGTCTCTGCCAGATCCTCGGGATGAATGAATCTCGTCCATCGCCAATCCTTGATCTCATCGAACGTAAAGCCGGTGAAGGCGGTCCACTGCTGGTTGAAGTAATCGACGTCGCCGTTCGGCCGCGCCGTGAAAACCATTTGCGGCATCGACTCGGCCAGGAAGCGGAAGCGCTCGGTGCCCTCGCGCGCCGCGTTTTCCGCCGACTTGCGGACAGTGATATCGCGAATGTTGCATTGGATGACCGTACGGCCATCCACCTCGTACACGTTGCTGACGAACTCCACCTCGGCCTGGCGTCCGTCGCGGGTTTCAAGCGGCAGATCCTCGTAGCGGATGTAGCCGTCGCGCTTCAGCCGCTCGAACGCCGCTTTGCTCTCGTCGATGTCGCGGAACAGACCGATCTGCCAAAGGTGCCTGCCGATCAGGTCTTCCAGCGCGTAGCCAAGCAGCTCGATGACGAACGGATTGGCGTCCGCGATCTCGCCGGTGTCGCCATCGAGGATCAGGATGGCGTCCTGCGCCGTCTCGAAGAGGCGCCGGTAGCGAAGCTCGGACACCCGCACGGCCTCGTTCTCAATGACTGTAGTAGTCAAGGAGCGACTCCCGTGGCGCGGGAAATTTGGATGAGAGTGATTCTTTGCGCCATGCATCCTCGGCGTGAGCTGGACCGTCTGGTTACGCGATCCTATTCAGCGAGGAGAGGGAGGGCTGTTCAAAACGAGACAGGACGTCAGTGATTGCGCGGAGGGTGGTTGTTGCCACTCCGCGTTCGCATGAGGCGCCACGCTTTGGATTCAAGCGCTGCCAGCCGGGCCAGCAACTGGCGAGCGTCGTCGCGCGCGGCGGGAGCGAAGCGATGCACGGTTTCACGCATCAGCGACAGCTCGAACAAGACAAGCGGGAGGCGGTCCCGGCGATCTTTCACGATTTCCGCACCGTATCCGATGCTCAACCGCGCGTCGGTATGGTTTCGAACGTTTAGCCGACCGAGGCGACGAAGCGCTGAAGATCGGCGCGCAGAGATGCGGAGCACTCGCACGATCGAGCCAGAAGGCCGGCGTGATCGCGAATCCGGATGTGGCTGCGCGAATGTCCGATCAAGCCGTCGTTCTCGAGCGCCGTCACCGCGATCGACACTCCGGGCCGGTGCACCCCGAGCATGTGCGAAAGAAAATCCTGCGTCAGATGGAGCTCGTCGGTATCGATGCGGTCGCGGATGATCAGAAGCCACTTTGCCAGCCGCTGCTCGATGGCGTGGAGCCGGTTGCAAAGGAGGTTCTGCGTGACCTGGTGCAGGAAAAGGCTGGTGAAGGACAGCAGTAGATCGCGGAAGGTTTCGTCCGCTCGGAAACGCTCGCGGAGAACGGCTGCATCAATGCGGGACACGCGTCCGTCGATCTGCACGATCGCCTCACTTCCCGTCGGTGCGGGATCGGTGATGACGGTGTGAACGTTGAACATCCCCTCGTGGCCGACCACGCCCGCCTCCACCATTGCGCCGCTCTCCGTGGAGCGGATGATCGAGATCACCGCGCCGAAATGCGGGAAAAAGATCGCGTTCGGTGTGTCGCTGGGGCGGATCAGGACGTCCGTAATCTTGTGATCTTGCTCGCTCGGCTTGAGCGAGCGAAGAACTTCGGCGGGAAGGGTATCGAGAAGAAGATTTCCAAATCTCGTTGGGGGGGTCGTCAAAATCGTCTCTCCAGAACAAGCGCCGGGTTGGGAAACCGCGACGACACAAGGGAGAGACTGGCGCTAACCGTCTGAGCCGGATGCCGAAGAAGTGGGCTGGCCACTCGGAATGTGAAGCAGTCGCCGCAACCGGAACGGAGTGACTCGAATTGCTTAGCAACAGGTTTTATTGTTGTGTTCGCAATCGTACTTTCTTGTGTTCGGAGTCATACAGACTTAGGATGTCCGCCGCTACCTTTGGCGGTTGGTTCCGCACCAACCGTTCCGGCCTTCCGTCGAATCTAGCCGTCGCAGTTCTCGTCCAAAACCATCGGACGACGCGAGGGCGATTCATGAGCAACCCGTCAAAAGACGTACTGATCGTCGAGGACGACGACAGCATTCGAAACCTGGTGGCGCTTGCACTCGCACGCGCCGGACTGACATGCGACACCGCCGAAGATGGCGTGTACGCCGTCCAGCATCTGACCGAGAAGCGATATTCGGTTCTGCTGCTCGATATGAGCATGCCCCGCCTCGACGGCGCCGGTGTGCTCAAGGAAATCCGCGCCTTTTACGCTGACGATTCCGAGCGTCCGATCGTTCTCGTCATGACCGCGGCGCCGCAGCAGGAGCAGTTGCAGCCGTTCGCCGAGATCGTGCACGCCGTCGTGGCCAAGCCGTTCGACGTCCACGAATTGCGCGAGCTGGTGCGAGGATGCGTGACGTTGCGGAAACGCCATGACGGACTGGATTCAGTGCCGGCATGAACAGAGTCGCCGCGGAAGGTGCGACGGACAAGAAACGGCCTTCGCGCCTCCGCAAAGCTGCCTCCTTTGACCCGGAAGCCTTCCTGGAGAACGCGGGCGTCGGCAGGACGTTGGTCGAGCTGAGAAAGAATCAGGTCCTCTTCTCTCAGGGCGACAAGGCGGATGCGGTCTTCTATCTTCAGAAAGGGACCATCAAGCTCACCGTCGTATCCCAGCGTGGCAAAGAGGCAACGGTGGCCTTGCTGCAGCCGGGAAACTTCGTCGGAGAGTCGTGCGTAGCCGCCGCGGAACCGATTCGGACTCTGAGCGCGATGGCGCTGACGCGTTGCACGCTCATGCGCATCAAGCGCACGGAGATGGTGCGGGTCCTCCGCGAGGAGCATGCCTTCGCCGACGTTTTTGTCTCGTTCCTTCTGGAGCGCAATGCTCGCATCCAGGCCGATCTCGTCGATCAGCTTTTCAACTCCAGCGAAAAGAGGCTGGCCCGCATCCTCCTGCTCCTCGCGAATTTCGGAAAAGAGGGGAAGCCGGAGACGGTCGTTCCGAAGATCAGCCAGGAAGTGCTGGCCGAGATGATCGGCACGACGCGTTCGCGCGTGAACTTCTTCATGAACCGTTTCCGGAAGCTCGGCTTCATCGAATACAACGGCAGGATCCAGGTGCACAGCTCGCTGCTCAACGTGATCCTTCACGATTGAGGCGCTCTTCGCGAAAGTGTCTCCTTTTGTACAGTTTCGGGAGGCCTTCCATCGTTATTGTCGCGATGCGATTTTCCGAATGGGAAATCGAACGCCGCTCACCACAGTGAAAAGAGACCTCAAATGAAACGAGCGTATCTCCGCCTGATGCCCGTCATCGGGCTCGCAGTTGTCCTTCTTCTCTCCACCACAGCATCCGCTCAGATTTCGCTCGGTACGGCTCAGAACTTCGGCGTACTGGCCGGATCGACCGTGACCAACACCGGCGCGACCACGGTCAACGGCAACGTCGGCGTCAGTCCCGGAAGCGCGGTGACGGGATTCCCTCCCGGCGTCATCGTCGGCGGAGCGATCCACAGCAACGACGCCGTGGCAATGCAGGCGCAGAACGACCTCACTGCCGCGTACAACAACATCGTGTCCACGCCGTGCAACGTCGATCTCACCGGGCAGAATCTCGGCGGGCTGACGCTGACGCCGGGCGTCTACTGCTTCACGTCGTCCGCGCAGCTCACCGGCGCCCTTACCCTCAACGCACTCGGCAATGCAAATGCGTTGTTTCTGTTCAAAATCGGCAGCACGCTGACGACGGCCAGCGCTTCCTCGGTCTCCGTGATCAACAACGGCGGCAGCAGTTGCAACAAGGCCTACTGGCAGGTGGGAAGCTCCGCCACGCTCGGCACCGGGACGTCGTTCACCGGCGACATCCTCGCGCAATCGAGCATCACCTTCACGACCGGGGCGAACTCCAATGGCCGGGCGCTCGCGCGCGATGGCGCGGTCACGCTCGACGGCAACAACATCAACATGTGCGGTGTGCTGGCGTGCCCGATCATCACGGTGAATCCGGCCACGCTGCCGAACGGTGCTGTCGGCACGGCCTACAACCAGATGGTCAGCGCAGCGGGCGGAACCTCTCCGTATGTGTTCTCCATCTCCAGCGGAGCGTTGCCCACCGGTCTGATCCTCAATAGCGCCACCGGCGCAATCGCCGGAACGCCCACGACCGCAGGCACATTCACGTTCACGATCACCGCGACCGATGCGAGCGGCTGCTTCGGAAGCCGCTTGTACAGCATTACGATCGCCAGCCCGGGCTGCCCGGTCATCACAGTGAGTCCGGCCACGCTGCCGCCCGGAATCGTGCTCTTTCCGTATTCGCAGACGATCACCGCCTCGGGTGGAACCGCGCCGTATACGTTCATTGTCGCGTCCGGTGCGTTGCCGTCCGGCCTGACGCTTTCTTCCTCGGGCGTCATCAGCGGAGCGCCACAACAGTCAGGCCTTTTCAATTTTACGATCCGGGCTACCGATGCGAATGGTTGTCAGGGAAGCCGTGCCTATTCTCTGGCGATCCTTCCTGCGCCGGCCGTGGACGGGCCGACGCTGAGTTTCACCGGTCTGATCGTTCTTACGGTTCTTCTCGCCGTGGCCGGATTATTCGTCATGAACAAATTCTCGATCTGACAACATGAGCGCTCGTAAGACGGCGTCAAGGCCGCTGAGGCCGCGCATCATCTTTGTAGCGAAATTCTGCGGCGTCATGCTCGGCCTGTATGCAGTCATCGCGCTGAATCAGGTCAATGACCGCGTCGTTGTGCCGTTTACGGAAGTCATCTCGCGCGGTGCTGCGGGATTGTTGAGTATCTTCGAGAGCGGTGTAGGCGCGGAAGGCACGGTGATGCGATCGTCGCGCTTCGCGCTGGACGTCCGGAATGGATGCAACGGCGTCGAGGCGGTCATCCTCCTGGCCGCGGCCATCTTCGCCTTTCCGGCGACACTGCGCTCGCGGCTGATCGGCGTATTCACCGCGAGCGTGGCGATCGAGTTGTTGAATCTCGCCCGTCTCGGCTCTCTGTTCTGGCTGGGCGAGCACTATCGCCACGTCTTCGACGTTTTTCACATCGCGGTCTGGCAATCGCTGATCATCCTCGCCGCGATCTCGATCTTCATCCTCTGGAGCTGGAAGTTTGCCGAAAAACCTCTGGCCGTATCTCGCTAGAGGCGCTGCCGGATTTCTGGCCGGCTTCGTCTTGTGGTGGGCATTGGCGGCTCCCTACGCGCGGCTGCTGGCCTCTGTGAGCGAATCGCTGATGCGTTTCGTAGAACGTCCGCCGGTGACGAGACTCGCCGCTGATGGAACGGAATTGGTTATCGACCGCGACGATTTTCCGCGGGCCGCGCCCCGGCCCGGTCTGCTGCCGATGGATTTGACCGCGAACGTCATTGTGCTGACGACGCTTTTCGCCATGGCGCGGCGCCCGTTTGCCGATCGCAATATTGTCGGACTGCTGCTCGCTAGTTTGAGTCTGGTCGCGGTGCATGTGATCGCCGTCGTCGTCAATGTCCAGTCGATTTATGCATTGAGGCTCGGACCATGGAGCGCGCGCAATTACGGGCCGGTGGCGCGCAATTTCTGGGGTGCCGGTGCGCACTTCTACAGCCTCGTCGGCGTATTTGGATCTGCATTTGCGCTTTGGTGGCTTTTCCGGCCTGTCGATGCCGCAAATTCCGGCCGCGCGCGGACAGCGGCATCCGCCGTGCACGGGAGGACTTCATGAGCAGACAAGCCGTTCGAATGACCGCAGGAAAAGTGTTACGCAGCGATGATCTGATCGAGGACGAAAAGGAAGTCGCCGCGGTCTTCCTGAGGGCCAATCCGGCATTTGGAAATCCGCACGTGGTCCGCTGTGACTGGTGCCGCGAAACGCGCACGCTCTTCCGCGACGAGAACGAAGGTCCCTTCAAGCTCACGACGCACGGCTGGCTGTGCGAGCCGTGCAATGTGCGGGCATCGAGTCAGGAAGTGAAGTTCTGACGATGCGCGCGATCGCGCGCACTACTCTCGCCGTTCAGCGAGCATCGCCGGCGCGCCGTCGTCTTCCCGCCGGAAGAACGGGCCGGTCGCGTCCCGGCACCACCGGATCTGCGGGCAGTGAGAACCCGAAACTGGTGCCTTGCCCCTCGGTGCTCTCGCACCAGATCCGGCCGCCGAGCTTCTTGACGATGTCTCGCGCGATGGCGAGGCCATAGCCGCTCGACGATTCGCCGGCGGTCGGCTTCGGACCGAGCGGGACGCCTCGTTGAAAAACTTTGGCCACGTCCGCTTTGCTCAGCCCCGGCCCTTCATCGAGGATCACGCAGACGATGTCTTTTCCTTCCCGGCTGATGGTGATCTTGATGGCCTTGCCGGGCCGCGAGAACTTGATGGCGTTGGAAACGAGATTGTCGAGAACCGTTCCGATCGCGACCGCGTCGCTCCAGATGGTTACCGCGGCGAACTCCGGCACCGCCCAGGAGATCGAGATCCGCTTCTTGCGCGCCACGTCCGCGTAGACATCGATGGTCCGCTGCACGACCGACTGGAAGCTGATGAACGAGTGGATGACGTAGAGCGGACCGTTTGCTTCGACTGCGAAAAGACGCTGGTTGACCACCTGGATCTCGTCGATCTTCGCCTTCAGGATCGCCAGCCATCGATAGACCTCGGGATGCGCGCATTCACTTGCCAGATGGCGGGTGAGAAGTTGCAGTTCGACGTTCATCACGAACAAGGCATTGTTCGCGCTGTGAAAGACGTCCTCGGTCAACTCCTTGCTGTCGGCCGAGCGCTGCTCGAGGTACAGAAGCCGTTCCCGGTCGGCGACGGAGAGCTCGTCGATGCGGGCGATCGCCTTATCGAGCCAGGTGCGGGCTTCTCCCATCGGGGAGCCGGGAGGGTGGCCGGAGTTGCTCGCTTCTCCGCTGTTGATTGCGTTCTTGTCTGGTGCGGCCATCGTCGATTGGCTCCGATCGAATCGGCATCATAGACCATGTCGATATTTATTGAGTTAAAGGCATCTTGTTGTTTTCGATCCGCCCTTTTCGAGCCAGTTACGCCGCGGCGATGCAGGCGCCGACCGTGGCGACGATCTCGTGGATCGCTGCCGGTTTGTGCAGCATGGCGAACACGTTCGCGCCGTCGGCCTCCGCCAGAGCGTCGGGCGGCGCGGCGGACATGATCACGACGAACCGCGGCTTCCGCGTCCGCACGGCAAGGCGGCCCAGGACTTCCATGCCGCTCATGACGGGCATCATCAGGTCGAGCACGATCACGTCGTACTCCGTTCCCTTCGCTTTGCGGATTGCATCGCGGCCGTTGTCGACCGTATCGACTTCGTAGTGCGCGCGCCGCAGGATGGTGGCCAGCAGCAAACGGATCGACGGATCATCCTCGACCACCAGGATCGCGCTCATCGTGCGGTCACAGGGATCGTGAAGGAGAACGTGCTGCCCACGCCGAGCGTGCTCGCCACCGAAATCGTGCCGCCGTGCGCTTCGACCGCGAGCTTGCAGAAGGCGAGGCCGAGGCCGGTGCCGACGCGGCGCGAATCAAGCTGGCCGAATTTTTCGAAGATGCGGCCGAACGATTCAAACGGGATGCCCTCGCCGGTGTCGTGAACCGCGAAGCGAATGACCGAGGGTTCGTCCTGCTGTGCGCTCACCGTCACCGTGCCGTCAGCGGTGAATTTGATGGCGTTGCCGATGAGATTGACGAGCGTGCGGCTCAACTTTTTGACGTCGCCGGAGAATGCCGGCAGATCTGCCGCGACCTCGGTCACGAGAGTCGTCCGGCTCTCTTCGGCCAGGAACGCCACCTGTGCGAGGGCGCCGGCGATGAGTGCGGCCGGCGTGATCTCGTCGTACTGAAGCTGGGTCGAGCCCGACTCCATCTTCTCCACGTCGAGGAGATCGTTGATCATGCCGAGGAGCGTGCGGCCGCCGCCGACGGCAATGGCGATGATTTCCTGTTGTGTTCCGCTCAGCGTCCCGTCCATCTCCAGCATCTCGATGCCGACGATCAGCGCAGTCAACGGCGTGCGCAGGTCGTGAACGATCATGTTGCGCATGTCGTCGCGTTGCGTTTCGAGCTCCTGCAGCCGTTTGTAATTGTTCTGGAGCTGTTCGAAGAGCGCGCTTTCGCGATCGCGTCCACGCTTCTTTTCCAGGCACGCGCCGATGCGCGCTTTGAGCAGCGTCGGGTTGAACGGCTTGGTGAGGTAGTCCTCGGCGCCTGCTTCGATGCAGCGCACCACCGACTGCAACTCGTTGAGCGCCGAGATCATGATCACCGGGATGTTCTGCAGCCGGCTGTCGGTCTTGATGCGGCCGAGGACTTCGTAGCCGTCCATCTCCGGCATCATGATGTCCAGCAGCACGAGGTCGAATGCGGATTCGCCGAGGATGCGCATGGCATCGAGGCCGTTGCTCGCGGTGCGGACCTCGTGACCCTGCCGCTCCAGGCGCCGCGAAAGAACCTCCCGGTTCGCCGCATCGTCATCGACGACAAGCAGAAGTCCCGGCGTTTCGGCAACGCTTTGCGCGGCATCCGGTGGCATCGGCGCTTCCGTCTCATGGAGCACGGGAATCGCCTCGCGTGCGGAGGTGAAGTTGTCCTCGATGATCGCAAGCATGCGATGACCGGCAGCACGGATTTTTTCGAGGTCGACCGCAAACCCTTCACGGCGCTGACCCTCAGCCTCCTCGGTCAGCATCTCCGAGTAGCCGATGATGTGATTGAGCGGGCTGCGCAGGTCGTGCAGAAGTTGCGAGGACACGCTCGTCCTCGCCATTGGCGGTTCAGGACGCGGAGCCGCGTTCACGATACCGGCTCCAGAGCGCGGGCGAGCAGCGCATCCATCTTCGCCAGGAGGCGCGGCAACTCGATCGGTTTCGTGTCGTAGTCATCGCATCCCGCTTCGAGTGCTTTGTCGCGGTCGTTGGCCATTGCGTGTGCGGTCAACGCGATGACAGGAATGTGCTTGAGACGATCATCGGCCTTCAGGCGCCGCGTCGCCTCCCAGCCGTCGACGACGGGAAGGCTCATGTCCATCAGGATCATGTCGGGCATGTTTGCGCGCGCCACTTCGAGACCGCTTTCGCCGTCGACCGCGATCAACACCGTATAGCCCTTGCGCTCGAGCCGGCGCGACAGCATGTCTCGATTCATCTCGTTGTCTTCGACGATCAGGATCGTGGTCATGAGGGAGATCCTTGCGGGAGCGGCTGCCGAATCGTGCGCGGCGCTTTGCTCTCGGCGAGCAGATCGCGGACCTGCTCGAGCAGCGTCTCGCGCGAGTCGCCGTCCTTCCGCAGGATTTTCTCGACGTTTCCGTTCAGCCTGCGGCGATCTTCATTCGTCAGGTCGGATGACGTCACCACGACGATCGGGATCGAGCGCCACTCCTCATGCCTGCGCACTTCGGCGGCGAACGCGAAACCGTCCATCTCCGGCATCATCAGATCGAGGCAGATCAGCCGCGGACGTTCGCGTCTCATGCAGTCGAGCGCTTCGATTCCATTCGCGGCCTCGGAGACGACCCAACCTTCTTTTTCCAGAACGGCGCGCATCAACGAACGGCTGGAAGCTTCGTCGTCGATCACGAGCACCGGGCACGGCGGCAGATGGCATGTGTACTTTTTCAGGATCTGCGAAAGACGGCGGCGATTCACCGGCTTGGTCGCGTACTCGGACGCGCCGAGTGTGAAGCCGCGGTCCGGATCGTCCACCATCGTCAACATGATTACGGGGATCTCGCTCAGCAGGGTGTCGGCTTTGAGCGCCGCGAGAACGCTCCACCCGTCGATGTCCGGCATCATCACGTCGAGCGTGATGGCGGCCGGCAGCAGCTGCCTGGCCAGGCGTAACCCCTGGGCGCCTCCGCTGGCCGTGCAGACGGTGAACCCTTCTTTCCGAAGATAGCGCTGCATCAGATCGCGCTGCAGCGGATCGTCGTCGATCACCAGCACGCAGGTGCGCACCGGAGGAACGGCTTCTCCATCGGTCGCAATGAGATCTGGAACGGTGGGAGACAGGCGGCGATCCTCGATCAGCACCTCCGGCTCGATCGGGGCCGTCTCGATCACCATCGCCGGAAGTTTGATCGTGAAGACGCTCCCTTCGCCGGGGACGCTGTGGACGGTGACGTCGCCGCTCATCATCTGGCAGAAACGCCGCGTGAGCGCGAGGCCAAGACCCGTTCCTCCGAACTTGCGCGTGGTCGAGGCATCGGCCTGCGTGAACGATTGAAAGAGCCGCACGATCTGCTCGGAGCTCAGGCCGATGCCGGTGTCGGAAACGCGGAAGAT